>PKTY01000300.1 GCA_002869725.1 Desulfuromonas sp.
AGCGATTCTCCCTCGATAAAAGCGAAGCTTATATTCAGCGTGTTGGGCAGTCGCAAATCACGCTCGGGTGTACCGTTGAGCTTGACGTCGGCAACGGCTTTGAACAGTCCACTCTCCAGCTTGTCGCGCAGCGCTCTCACCCTTCGATAATAAGCCGGCTGCTCTTCATCGGCCATTTCGCAAGCTCTACCAAGGGCAACGATACCGGCCACATTGTGGGTACCGGCCCGACGATTGCGCTCCTGGTGTCCACCATGCAGCAACTGGGTCATGCGCGTGCCACGGCGGATATAGATAGCGCCCACACCTTTTGGTGCCCCAATCTTGTGTCCGGAGAGGACCAACAGGTCAACATTGGCCTTTTGCACATCGACCGGGACTTTGCCGATGGCCTGCACCGCATCGGTATGGAAGCGCACCTTATGCTTGCGGGCAATACGGCCGATCTCCTCAATGGGGTAGATGTTGCCGGTTTCATTGTTGGCCCACATCACAGAAATCAAGATGGTCTGATCAGTAATCGCCTGCTCCAGTTGTTCCAGATCGAGCATTCCGTCCTGATCGACCGGCAGATAGGTTACCTGGTAGCCACTTTTTTCCAGATACTGACAGACTTCAAGAACCGCGGGATGCTCAACCGAAGTAGTAATGATATGGTTCCCCTTGCTCTTCAAAGCATCGGCAGTTCCCTTGATCGCCATATTGTCGCCTTCACTGCCGCACGAGATAAAGACAATCTCGGCCGGGGAGGCATTGATCAGGCAGGCCACCTGCTCTCGTGCCTTTTCAATGCCGGAGGCAACCGCACGGCCGGCCCAGTGGACACTCGAAGGGTTACCGAAATGGGCCCGGTAGTAAGGCAGCATCGCATCGAGCACCTCCGGCCTGACTGGAGCGGTTGCATTGTAATCCAGATAAATTTTCACGTTGGTCCTTCCTCCGATCCTTAATCAATGTTCAACATTTTGCAGTTTAGCCTTGGCTTCAGTCGTCAGATCTTCAAGAGTAATCGAACCCAAAAAGTTGCGGATTCGCTCGCCGAGCCCATACCACACCGTATGGGTAACACACTGTTCATCGCAACTGCAGCCGTTTTTCTGCTCCAGACAGGAGACCGGCACCAGAGATTCCTCGACACTGTCGATAATCTGGTCGACACGTATCGCACCTGCGGAGCGGGCCAGTTGATAACCACCACCAGGACCACGCACGCTGGTGACAATTTTGCCACGCCGCAGTTTGACAAACAGTTGCTCCAGATAAGTCAGCGACAACCCTTCACGCCCGGCAATATCGCGAAGGCTGACCGGTCCTTCAGTGGAGTGCAGGCTAAGACTGACCATTGCACGAACAGCATACTGAGCTTTGGTCGATAGACGCATAAATCAATCCGATTCGGATGTTTTTTTGGCGCGAGGACTTGCAGCCTTGCGTGTGGTTTGTCGCTTGGCTGGAGAAACCATCTGTTCTTCGTCAAGACGGGCCGACAACTCGGCGACTTTTTTCTCCAGGCTGCGAATCTGATCGAACAGGCAACTGATAGCTTTGGCCTGCGGATCGGGAAGCTTGCCATGTTCAAGGTCAGGACGTTCGGCTTCGACCTTTTGCTCGGTCTGCATGACAACTCTTCCGGGAATTCCGACAACCGTTGCATTGGTCGGGACCTCTTTGACCACCACCGAGTTGGACCCGACCTTAGCCCCCTTACCAACGGTAAATGGCCCGAGAATTTTTGCTCCCGAACCGATCACCACATTATCTTCGAGGGTAGGATGTCGCTTCACCTTGTCCCAGGTCACACCACCAAGGGTTACACCGTGATAGAGAGTGACATTGTCGCCAATCTCGGCAGTCTCGCCAATGACGACCCCCATACCGTGGTCGATAAAAAATTTCTTGCCGATTTTAGCTCCCGGATGTATCTCGATCCCGGTCAAAAAACGTCCGATATGAGAGGTGAACCGGCCCAGAAAATAGAACTGACGAACCCAGAACCAGTTGGCAATGCGATAAATCCAGACCGCATGCAGCCCCGGGTAACAAAAAGCGATCTCGAGGGCACTGCGAGCCGCCGGATCACGATCGAAGACCGAATAGATATCATCCTTGATTTTCTCAAACACTGGTAAGCCTTTCCAGTTCCTGGTTCGCCGATTTCAATGAAATTTTTAAAATTGATAACATACCTGACTGAAACTGTCAATTATTTTTACTGAAGTCATTGCCGATTGACCCAGCACAACACTTTTTGGTAAATGAGAAAGTGACTATCCATAGACAGGGTCTCGCATGTCGAAACAGAAAACACCCGTCACGCCAGCCACCCGCCTGCTCAGACAAGCCCGAGTGGTGTTTACCGAACACCTTTACAGCTACGAGGAGCGCGGGGGGACAGCCGTCTCTGCCCGCGAACTCGGTGTCGATGAGCACCACATCATCAAAACCCTGATCATGGAGGATGAAAACAAAACCCCACTGATCGTACTGATGCATGGTGATCAAGAAGTTTCAACCAAAGACCTGGCCCGCCATATCGGTGTCAAAACTATCAAGCCCTGCACACCTGAGGTAGCCTACAAACATTCCGGCTACCAGGTCGGAGGCACATCCCCTTTCGCCACCCGTAAGGCCATGCCGGTCTATATGGAGCAGAGCATTTTGGACCTGGAAAAGATCTATCTCAACGGCGGAAAGCGCGGTTTTCTGTTCGAACTGTCACCTGGCTCCCTTATCGAACGGCTCAACCCAGACTTGGTCGAGGTCGGTATCTGCAGCTAACAGAAAGAAGTGAACCTGATGTGTCTGACTGAACGATTTGAACAGGCAGCCGATGCCATTCGCAGCGCCGAAGCCATGATCGTTACCGCCGGAGCTGGCATGGGGGTCGATTCCGGACTTCCGGACTTTCGCGGCGACCAGGGGTTCTGGAATGCCTACCCGATGTATCAACGTCTCGGCATCAACTTCGTGAACGCCGCCAATCCAGCTAACTTTGAAGGCGATCCGGCTTTCGGTTGGGGATTCTA
Source organism: Desulfuromonas sp. (assembly GCA_002869725.1). GTDB lineage: Bacteria > Desulfobacterota > Desulfuromonadia > Desulfuromonadales > BM103 > BM103. The sequence goes on from PKTY01000300.1 coordinate 3,027, forward strand.
CGGCCACCGCACCAATCTTTATCGGGAGACCGTTCCTCATCGCGGCTTTCAGATGCTGCAGGACTGGGCCGACCGCTTCAACCATGACAGTTTCGTGGTGACCTCAAACGTCGATGGCCAATTCCAGAAGGCCGGATACCGCGAAGACCAGATACTCGAGGTACACGGCTCCATTCACCATCTGCAGTGTCTGTCTCCATGCGGCAATCATATCTGGAACAACAGTGAAGAGATTCCGGTCGATTTCGACAGTATGCGAGCCCAACATGTCCCGCAGTGCTGCCACTGTCAGCGTCCGGCCCGTCCGAATATCCTGATGTTCGGCGACTACTCCTGGCTTGCCCACCGCACCCACGGCCAGGAGATGCGCCTCGACAGCTTTCTGAGTCAGCACCGCCATCACAAAATAGTCGTCATTGAAATGGGCGCCGGCACAACCATCCCGACCATCCGCCACATGAGCGAAACCATCGGCAAACGTTTCGCCGCCAGGGTGATTCGTATCAATCCGCGCGAAGCGCATATCTCAGGGGGGCACATCAGCCTGCCCTGCGGAGCACTGGTTGGACTTGAGGGAATTGTGGAGATTTTGCAATAGAAGACTTGCTGAAGAGCCCTAGCTTAAAACAGTTCCCAGCCAGAACAACCCCATACCTATCACAACTGTGGCGCCGAGGGAGCGGCTTTTCGCGGCAAACAGAAGAGTCGGAACAGCGACCAGCAGTTCCAGTTTACCAAAGCTGAGAGCATGTCTACTGCTGTCAACGAATAGCCCCGGAGCAATCAGGGCCGAGAGCATTGCTACCGGAATGAAACTGAGCCAGTCGATGGTCCATTTCGGCAACTGCCTATGGGCCAAAAGAACCATGGGGAGCATCCGGGGGAGATAGGTGACCAGCCCCATGCCACACAACAGCAACAGGTAGTCCTGGCCACTCATGGATTGCCCCCACCCTCTTTAGCAGTACTTCGCCGCAGGACAAAACCGAAAGAGGCTGCAACGACTGCGGCAACAAGGGCGTAACTGTCGCCTGGCATCAAAAGGTAACAGGAGACACTGACGCAAGCCGCGATCAATCCAACGATCACCTGCAGAAAACACTCGATCTGCAGCACGATCAGTGCAATGAACATGGCCGGCAGAGCGAAGTCGATACCGAAGGCGCCTGACGGGATCAGACCACCGAGTAGGGCCCCAGCCATACTGGAGAGAATCCAGGTCCCGTTAGCAGTCTGGTGAACAACCAGGGCACGCCAACGATCCCATCCCCCAGTTTTGAACCGAACCGTGTTGACAGCAAAAGACTCGTCTGTCACGCCGTAGGCAAAGAGAACCAGGAAAGAGCGTGCCACTCCTCGCAGGTGAACCGACAGTGCCGAGCTCATAAGGACATGTCGAAAGTTGACAACGAATGTCGTGGCAATGATCGCTAAGGGAGCCGAGCCACTGGCCAGCATGGCCACGGCGATGAATTGAGCGCTGCCAGCAAAAACGAGCAGTGACATCAGGCCGATGTCGATGTGCGAAAGACCGGCCTGGCGTGCCAAAACGCCAAGGGCCATACCGATCGGGAAGTAACCGAGACAGATCGGCCAGGCAGCAGCCAGACCATCCCTCAGGCGATCAGTCCAGCAGGGAGGCAAAACCTGGTATCCGCTCAGTAGCGGGCGTCAGCGTATTCGACCCAGCCTCCGGCTTCGACCAGCGCCTTGTCGAACGGGCTGATATCGAAACTAAAGGTTTCGTTTTGGTCGCTCCCTTTAGCAACAATCTGCTGTTCAGCAAGATTCACATCGATATCGATCTTGCCATTGCTCGATTGCTCAAGGGCAAACAGACGATCAATGTCAGTTTTGGGAAGTTCGATGGCCAGCATTCCGCAGTTGAACATGTTCTGCCGGAAAATCCGCGCATAGCTCTCAGCAATCACCGTGTGAATCTGGTTGACCTCAAGGACCCAGGGGGCATGCTCGCGGGAAGAACCGCAACCGAAGTTTTCGCGGGTGACGATCACCCGGGCATTGTTCAGTTTTTCCCCCTTCGGATCGAACCCTTCGAGCTTTAGGTCCTCCAGACAGTAAGGTTTCAACGCCTCTTTAGTCACCTCGGTCAGATATTTGGCGGGGATAATCTCATCGGTATTGATATCCGCCCGGTCGAGAAAAATCGCCGGGCCTCCGAAAGTTTTTTTCATCGCATTAACTCCTTGCAATATAGCGACATACAGGCAGAGAACTGCTTAATTCACAGCATCACAGCAAATCGGGCTAAAGAGTTCTGGCATCGGTAATGCTGCCGGTTATCGCCGTTGCCGCCGCCGTTGAAGGACTCATCAGATGAACCATCCCACCCTTGCCCATCCGTCCATTGAAATTGCGGTTACTGGTGGAAGCACAGACCTCATCTTCTGCGAGGACCCCGTTGCTCATACCGAGGCAGGCACCGCACGTCGGGTTGGTAACACAGAAACCGGCATCCATGAAGATCTGGATCAGTCCTTCGGCCAAAGCCTCCTGAAAAATCTTCGGTGTCGCCGGAGAGACAATGCCACGCACCGAATCAGCAATTTTGCGGTCTTTGAGGATCTCGGCAGCCTGGCGCAGATCTTCAATCCGGCCATTGGTACAGGTTCCGATATAGACTTGATCGACTCGGGTTCCAGCCATCTCGCCAGCGGACTTGACACAGTCCGGCTTATAACCGTAGGTCACTTGAGGCTCCAGTCTGGACAGATCGAAGTCGAGCACCTTGTCGTAGGCGGCATCACTGTCGGCAACCCACCGGTTGAAATCTTCAAGAGCCGCCTGCTTGCTGGCATAGTCACCTTCAATGAACGGCCACAGATAGTCGACTGTTACCATGTCAGGCTGACAGATCCCACAGGTACCACCAGCTTCGATCGCCATATTGCAAAGCGTCATGCGGGCATCCATACTCATCACTTCGACCACCGGCCCATGAAACTCGATCACTCTGTCGGTGGCGCCGTTAACACCCAACTGGCCGATCACAAAGAGGATGACATCCTTGGCATAGACCCCGGACTGCAACGTGCCGTTGAGATTGACCCGGATCGTCTTCGGCTCAC
>PKTY01000364.1 GCA_002869725.1 Desulfuromonas sp.
CTCGTCAAGGATGGCCGCCGTGATCCCGCCGTGGGTGATCTTCGGGTAGCTCTGGTGCTGGTCGATGGTGGTGAAGATTGCCACCAACTCCCCCTGCTCGGTTTCGTAAAAGCGGGTCTTAAGGCCAAACTCGTTGTCGACCCCGCAGACCAGGCAGTACTTCGAGATGTTCTGGCTATTGACGATGCTGTGCTTCATGGTCATTTTCCGTAATGAATTTTCGGTTATTTGAGGTCGAGGCGTTCAATGAACTTCTCGGCATTGATGGCAATGTCATCCTCGCCGATCTGGTCGAAGGGATTCTCGAGGTGCTCCTGGATGTTGTCGAGGCTGACCAGAATTATGCTGAACAGAACCGGCATCACATAGGCGAGCCCCGCTGAATAATTGACCGCCTCGGCGGCGAAATAGGGTCCGTAGACAATCGGGAGCACGGTGACAAAAAAATCGCTGAAAGCACTGAGGGTCCGCGGGGTCCGGTACTGGTAGATGTGCTTGACGTCCTCGAATGCGATATTCATCTTGCTGAGAAATTGGTTGAGGCGCGAAGCTTCTCCCGAGGGGAGGCCCTTACTGCGTAGATCTTGATTGATCAATTCCGAGAGCCTTGAAAAGTCGCGGTAGACAGTGTCTTCCATCGGACTCATGTCGGCCAGAGGGGTTGCAAACAGGGTGCGGCAATCGACCAGAAGTTGCCCAAGTAACCCTTTGACTTTGTCGAGCAGAGCCTGATCTGTCTCCTGCAACCAATCGCGGCTGGCAAAATAGAGGGCTCGGCCATGGGCCTTGATCGAGCCATAGCGGGTCAGAGCGTTTTCCCGCCGTTTGTAGGCACCACTGATCGTAAACACAATCGGAAACACCACCGCCGTTGCAATCAGGGTCAGGGGGAAGTCGGCATGGAGACCGTAACGGCGGCAGATCCAGGTGGAAGCGACCGCAAGCAGGGTGACGATAACTGTTTTGAGGTTGATGATGATCAGAATCTGTTTCAGTTTCAGCATAATTTTCCCTGGATAAGTGGGTTCGAGGATTCAGTGAGAAGTCCCAGTCTTGGTCCTGTTAACAAACCACTGGCTGGCAACGATCACCACGACCAAAACAATAATCCTGAAATCACAGCGACCTGGCAAAACAAGGCGGCAATGCCCCCCTGGTCTCCGCTGTAGTTGGCCAGGGAATAAGACGCAGTGCTGCCACCGAATACAATCGCTGCTCCCAGCAGGCGATAGAGGCGGCGCAGGGGGCGTAACAGCCGATTTGATAGGGGCCAGAAGGCGAGAAAGACGACCACCGGGCCGAGCAGCATCAGGAGTGCGATCAACATTGTTTGAGCCGATGGGATTAGGGCTGCAATTGTTGCAGGTCCGTGACCAGCGCGTCGATATCCTCATCACACGTTGCCCAGGAACACATGAAGCGGCAGTGGCCCGAGCCGATGAAGGTGTAGAAGACCCAGCCCCGTTGGCGAAGGCCGTCAATAGCGTGTTGGGGCAGCTGCACAAAGACCGCGTTGGCCTCGGTCGGGTGAACCAGCTTGACGCCGGAAATCGCTGACAGCCTCTTTGCCAGCTTGCGGGCACAGTCATTGGCGTGGCTGGCGTGTCTCAACAGGGCATCGTTTTCGAGAATGCCGAGCCAGGGGGCCGACAGGAAGCGCATTTTTGACGCAAGCTGGCCGGCCTGCTTGCAGCGGTAGTCGAACTCGAAAGCGAGCTTTTTGTCGAAGAAGACCACCGCCTCGCCGACCGGCAGACCGCACTTGGTGCCGCCGAATGTGAGCACGTCGACTCCGGCCCGCCAGGTCAGCTCCCTGGGGGGGACATTGAGGGCGGCCACGGCGTTGGCGAACCGCGCCCCGTCAACATGCAGCTTGAGGCCGAGCCGCTTGGTCAAGCCATGAACGGCTATCAGCTCCTGGGGGGTATAGAGAGTTCCCAGTTCCGTCGGCTGGGTGATGGTCAAGACCCTGGGCTTGGGGTAATGGATATCGCTGCGTTTTGTGACCGTGTGCTCGACTTGGGCCAGGTCGATCTTGCCGTCGGCACCGCCGACGGTGAGCAGCTTGGTGCCGTTGGAGAAGAACTCGCTGGCGCCGCATTCGTCGGTTTCGACATGGGCGGTCTGATGGCAGATCACGCTATGGTAGGAGTTGCACAGGGAGGCCAGAGCCAGGGAGTTCGCCGCTGTACCATTGAAGACGAAGAAGACCTCGCAGTCGGTTTCAAAGAACTGGCGCAGGGCGTTGCAGGCCCTGGCCGTCCAAGGGTCGTCGCCATAGCTGGTGGCGCAGCCCTGATTGGCCTCGTGCATGGCCTGCATGGCTTCGGGGCAGATTCCGGCGTAGTTGTCGCTGGCGAACTGGTTTTTGACGGCTGGGGGCATGATGATTGTCTTTCCTGTTATCGCAAGGGGGGGGCAGAACAGCCTTTCAATGATCCGCTTAAAATAACGGCTTCAGGCTCACATCCGTGGGGATGGGCTTGAATTGTGACATGCTCAACAGTCATTGGAAATCTAGCAGGACTGGACCTCTGTTTCAATCTTTCAGAGGCCGCAGCGTGATGATCCGTTATCGAGGACGTCTGCAGACTGCAAAGTGTTGCGGATTTGTCGGCACTGTGAATGGGCACGAATAGGGACTGATCCCCGCGTTGGCATATAAAGATTGTGTTTGACCTCTGTTTGAAAACCGCTATCGTGAACCTTCAGCGAGTCTTGGCCGGTGACAGGTTGACGGCAGTGAGACTCTGACACCAAAAGGGAGGGATTGAACAGTATGAAAGGCAACTCCGGCATAAAACGCATTGTACTGGCGGCCGGGTACTCCGCCAAGGGGCTGCGGGCGGCCTTTGCCCATGAGGCAGCCTTTCGTCAGGAGGTCCTTCTCGCTATTGTGCTGATTCCCTTGGCGCTTTGGCTCGATGTTGAGTTGGTTGAGCGGCTGCTGATGGTTGGCTCCCTGCTTTTGGTGCTGGTTGTCGAACTGCTGAATTCGGCCATCGAGGCGGTTGTGGATCGGATTGGAGCCGGGCGCCATGAGCTTTCGGGTCGGGCCAAGGATCTGGGTTCGGCTGCTGTTTTGATCTCTTTACTGCTGGCTCTTTATATCTGGGCTTCGATCCTCTGGACTCTCGGTCGGGCTCTGGTCTGACCAGGGAGCTGTTGAGAATGGGGCGAATCGTCGCCTTTCATTTGGCACTTCACGGGCACACATCCAGGAATTCTTTGTTCATGGTGGATTTTTAGTGGGAGGATGCGGAGCATGAGGCGAGGTTTTAACTGCCGCTGCTGCGGTCACTGCTGTCTGCAACTGATCGACGCCTACAACGGCTGCGTCAGCGATGCCGACCTGCACCGCTGGCAGTTGCTGGGCCGCACCGATCTGCTGGCCAGAATCAGAACCCTCGATCTTGGGCCAGGAAACCAGTTGCACACCGCCTGGCACGAACCCGAAACCGGCGAAGACGTCGAGCGTTGTCCGTGGCTGCTCGAGCGCATTGATCGCAGGGGCTGCCTCTGCGCCATCGAGGAGATCAAGCCGGACCATTGCCGGGCCTACCCCGAATACCCGGAACATGCCGCCGCCACGGGATGCCGTGGCTATGTGGTCGCCCGTGAAAAACCCGAGATATTGCCGCCTAGATGATATCTGGGAGGAGCTTGGCGTTCTGCTCAGGTGAAATGATCAACGGCTGGGGGAACCGACAGGTCTCATTAAAGGAGAAATCGTCAATTTGAGCCGCTCCAGCCCTTTCGAAGAGAAGCCAAAGAATAACTCAAAGGAGCTTTCTCAGGTTGAAACCACATGCTGCCGGTATGGCGTTTGTCTTGTCGCCGTCGGTTCCCTTTGGATAGTTGCGGTCCATTCGGTTGACCTGCTTCACCGGAGAGCTCTGGTCGAGTGGCAGGCGATGGATTAAGAACTTGAACCCGCAGAACTACTGCCAGTAAGGGTTCTCGAGCAATCGGACCACGACCGGCTTTTCACTTTCGCTAAAAGCGTGCTTGAGGTAGTGCAAACCAACCATCAACCGGGTTGGCAGCGAAGGACGTTTATTGTCGGCAAAGAGTCTGCCAAACCGTTGGTCAAACAGGTACAGTAAAAAAATGCGCACCGTCATCGAGACGGTGCGCAAAAGACGTTGCGCAAAAAAAGGAGGCAAACACAACGCCAAACTGTATTTGTTTAGAATTTCAGACGAGCACCAACCAGAAACCCGACCTCTGAGTCCTCGCCATTTTTCTCTTGGTCATCACCGCTAACTTCGCTAAAAACGCTGAAGTTTTTGTGTGCAGGGAATTTGTAAGTCGCGTTGGCATACCATTCGGTGATTTCATCTGCCGTGGAATCGTCGGGGTCCGTGAACACGATGCCCGCCCCAATCTTTGCCGTTTCGGCAACCGGTACACCCACATAAAGATTCATGACGTCGGCTATGTCTTCGGCCACACTGTAGTCGGCTGCAACCTTAACCACCTTGGCATCGTAAGCAACACTGACGCCGTAAATGTCATAGTCATCGCTGCCTTGTTCAAACATCTGATAAGCGGCGCCGAACTCCAAACCGGCAACCTTTGCACTCACGAAGATATCGGTAAACTCGCCATTGTCATCACTTTTTTCACTGTCGGCCGCGATTTCATGAGAAGCCATAACAGTGAAATTGTCGTTTTCAATCACGACCTTGATCAGGTCGTCTCCGTCTTCAGCCCCAAAACCTTCAAAAGCATCCTCACTGGTACTTGTTTCGTAGGCCCCCTCAACGCCAAACTCGTAAGCGGCACTGTCTGCCTTGCCAACAATCAGGCTGTACGACTTGTTGAAGGTCATACCCAGGTAGGCCTCTTCCAGATGCGGACCTTCATCTGAATTGGACTTGTCGGCGGCATTCTTGAAGCCGAAGTCTAGGCCCCCAAAAGCTTTTATGTTGTCGTTGAGATCATAGGAAACATAGTTCTTCAGTTCCAGATCGTCATATTCAACGTCAAGATCCTCATCAATGCCGACATCTTTACGAATCTGAATCTGTAGATCACCTTTTATTTTGTAGGTGAATCCATCTTTCTTGACGATTGTAGCTGCAGTTGCTGCGCTAGAAAAACAAAACATAGCGAGTGCAATCAATGCGCAAGTTTTTTTCAGGCTCATGTTTTTCTTCTCCTTAAAATATATTTGTTACGGATTAAAAGATATTTTCCAAAGCTAACGGTTGAAATTGTGACCTCCTTAATTTTTTGATTTGGATATTTACTCTTAGATCGTTAGCTGTTCGTGAGTCGATTGTTAGGAAATTGATAATTTGTTTGTTAGCTCCGTGCTGGTTGGAAGCAGCGCATAACAATCATTTGCCGCTGAAAATGATCGATTCACGATCAACACCCTGCGGAGAACTGCTGCGCAGAGCCTGACAGAGAAAGAGCGGACAGTTGTCGTAATCGTCGCTGAAGCAGTGACTCGAACGAAACAGCGGTTCTAGCGGTAGGGTATTGCGGGCGGCCAGACAGCTTTGCGTAGAACGCTGGAAAAAGGGGCAACCGCCGGATGATTTCAGGGGGGGGATAGTAGTTCTCTCTTTTTGATTTTGTGCTGCCACGGTTTGCTCCTCTTATTGCTCCTCTTCGGTGAGGCTTGGATTCATTGTCTCGTCACTTGTTCGTGGTCATTATCCGCTCAGGTATTTGAGACAGATTAACCTTGTGTTTGTTTTTTGTTAGTTCAAGGGGGAATAGTAACTGGAGTCGCTGAGTGAGCAAGCTGTCGTTGAGGAATGTTTTCAGGAGGTTCGTTCGTAAGCTAACAAAGTTCTAACCGAACGCTAGCAAAGCTCTATTAAATCAGGTTCCTAATAAAATGAAATCATTCAAGGAGGCCGGCTTTAACGTGAGCAAAGAGCGGATTTTACTGGTCGAAGACGAAGAAGACATTCTGATGACGGTACATTTCAACCTGATTCGTGCAGGGTATCGGGTGGAATGCACGACCTCCGGTGCCGTGGCGCTGCGTATTGCCAAAGAGAAGTTGCCAGATCTGATCATTC
>PKTY01000032.1 GCA_002869725.1 Desulfuromonas sp.
CCATTACCGCACAGTTGATCGCTTTCAAGATTACCAAGTTCGCCCTGCCGGCGATCGGTGTCGGCGCCGGTTTCAAGCTGTTTTCACGTAACAGGCGTTGGAGTTACATGGGGGAGGTTGTGCTCGGTTTCGGTCTGCTGTTCTTCGGTCTGGCGATCATGAAGGAAGCGTTCGATCCGTTGCGCACCAACGACGAGTTTCGGCAACTGTTTCTGCTGGTCGGCAACAATCACCTGCTTGGGGTTTTCCTTGGCGCCCTGCTCACGGTCATTGTCCAGAGCAGTTCGGCAACCATCGGCATCACATTGGCCCTGGCTTCCAGCGGACTATTGACGTTCGAGGCGAGCGTCGCTTTGATCCTCGGTGAAAATATCGGCACCACCATCACCGCCAACCTGGCCGCCATCGGCACTAACCTGGCCGCCCGACGCACTGCCGTTGCCCACTTTCTGTTCAACAGCCTTGGGGTCGCTTATTTGCTGGTTCTCTTCCCGTATTTTATGGACTTCATTGCAGCGATTACTCCCGGAGACGCCGACATGGTAGTCCAGACCCAGGAACAGGCCACACGGATGGGGGCGGCCATTGGTGACAAACCTTATATCGCCCGCCATATTGCCAATACCCACACCCTGTTCAATATCGTCAATACCATTGTCTTTTTGCCGTTGATCGGCTTGTTGGCTAAATTGAGTACCATGTTGGTGCGGGGCGCCGAGGAGGAGATCGAGTATCATCTCAAATACCTCGATGCCCGCGTGCTCAATACGCCGCCGATCGCTCTTGGTCAGGCACGTGCCGAAACCCTTCGCATGGCACAGATCGCTTCAACAATGGTCGATGACTCTCTGGCTTTTTTACAGGATAACGACCTGAAACGTGTTCCGGGGCTGGTCAAGAGGGAAGAGCTGGTCGATCTGTTGCAGAAGGAAATTACCGACTTCCTAGTCTCCCTGTCGCAGAAATCGATCACTCAGGAGACTTCCCGGGAAGTCGCTTCGATGATGCATATGGTCAATGATATCGAACGGATCGGTGATCATTGCGAGAATCTCTGGAGACTGTGCCAACGAAAACTCGATCAGAAGATCGATTTTTCGTCGATTGCCCAGAGCGAGATCCAGGAGATCTCCGATTTGACCCGAAACTTCCTGGCCGTCATCACCAATGCTCTGGAAAACAATGACCGGACCATCTATGACAGGGCCCAGGAGATGGAGAACGCCATTGACCATATCGAAGAATCGTTGCGCAACAACCATATCAACCGTCTCAATACCGGCGAATGCTCGGTGAACTCGGGTCTGATATTTATCGATATGCTGCATAATTTTGAAAAAATCGGTGATCATACCTACAATCTGGCCAAGGCCGTGGTCGGGAAGAAATAGACTGGCCGACTTGTCTCTGTGAAATATTCCTGTTGTTTCTGAACTCCGGCGATGGTCTTCAGTGCGCGTCCATCGCTCAATATCCTTTGTGAGGTTTGTCAATGCAGAAAACAGTTCTCTCCGGCAATGAGGCTTTTGCCCGTGCCGCATTCGAAGCTGGGGTCATGGTCGCTTCTGCCTACCCTGGCACCCCTTCCACCGAAATCCTCGAAAATATCATCCAGTATGACCGGATTGATGCGTCATGGGCACCGAATGAGAAAGTGTCTGTGGAGGTTGCCATCGGAGCCAGCATGGGGGGAGCCCGTGCCCTGGTCACCATGAAACATGTCGGGGTCAATGTTGCTGCCGACCCGCTGTTCACTTTTGCCTACACCGGGGTTCGAGGCGGGTTTGTACTGGTGGCCGCCGACGACCCGGAGATGCATTCTTCCCAGAACGAGCAGGACAGCCGCAACTACGCAAAGTTTGCCAAGGTGCCGATGCTTGAACCGGCCGACAGCCAAGAAGCCCTCGACTTTACTCGGCTCGCCTTCGACCTGAGCGAAAAGTTTGATGCGCCGGTGATGGTGCGTTCGACCACCCGCCTGTCCCACTCGAAATCGGTGGTTACTCTGGGGGAGCCCCTTGCAGAACTGCCCCAGACCGGCCTCAAGCGTGACCCCGCCAAGTTCGTGATGCTCCCTGGAAATGCCCGTGTGCGGCACCCGGTGATCGAAAAAAGTCTCGAGGAATTGGCCGAATGGGCCTGTGACCAGCCGTTCAACCGGATCGAGGAAGGAACAGGGGAGGTGGGCATCATTACGGCCGGGGTTGCCTATCAATATGCTCGTGAGGTGTTTCCCGAGGCGAGCATTCTCAAACTCGGCCTGGTCAATCCCCTCCCCAAACGGCTGATTCGTGAATTTGCCGCGCGTTATAAAACGGTTTATGTCATCGAAGAACTCGACCCGTTTATTGAAGAACAGGTGCGGGCCATGGGGATTTCAGTGGTCGGCAAGGAGAAGGTTCCCCTCTGCGGTGAGCTCAGCCCCGGGCGCCTGCGACAGGCGTTTGATCTCGAGGAGGCACATGCACCCCTTGCAACCGAGAGCCTGCCGCCGAGGCCACCCAATATGTGTCCTGGTTGCCCTCATCGTGGGGTTTTCTATGCCCTGAACCGGCTCAAGGCGTTTGTGACCGGCGACATCGGTTGTTATACCCTCGGTTTCATGCCGCCGCTCTCAGCAATGGACAGTTGCATTTGCATGGGGGCAAGTGTCGGTAACGCCACCGGTTTGGCCAAGGTGATTGGCGACGAGGAGCAACACAAGGTGGTCGGTGTGATCGGTGATTCAACCTTCCTGCACACCGGTATCAACGGTCTGATCGACATGGTCTATAACAAATCGAAGGCGACTCTGATCATCCTTGATAATGGTACCACTGGCATGACCGGACGCCAGGACCACCCGGGCACCGGCTATACCCTGAAGGGGAATGAAGCCTTTCGGGTCGATCTCGAGGGGCTGTGTCGGGCGGTTGGTGTCGAGCATGTGACGACTGTCGATCCTTACCAGATGGAAGAGACCCGCTTGGCAATTGAGAGTGCGATGAAGACACCCGAGGTTGCGGTGGTCATCACCCGTCGCCCCTGTGTCTTGATCAAACACGATGTCCTGGAGAAGAAGGCGCCACTCTATGTGGATGTCGATAAATGCACCGGATGCAAGGCCTGCCTCAAGATCGGCTGCCCGGCCATTGAATGGCAGCCTGCCGATGGAGACGGTGCCAGAGGAGTGGCCAAAGTCGATCGACTGCTCTGCACCGGGTGTGGGATTTGTGAACAGCTCTGTAAATTTGAAGCCTTTGGAGTATGCAATGATTGATAACAAGGTGACCAATATCCTGATGGCCGGAGTCGGTGGCCAGGGGACGCTGCTGGCCAGCGAGATTCTCTCGGAAGTGTTGATGCAGGCCGGCCATGATGTTAAAAAGGCCGAGGTGCACGGCATGGCCCAGCGTGGCGGGAGCGTGGTCTCTCATGTACGCTTCGGGCCGAAAGTCTATTCACCGACCATCCCGGAAGGCAAGGCCGACATCCTGTTCGGTTTTGAACTGCTGGAGACCTACCGCTACCTGTCGCTGGTCAAGCCGAATGGGGCGGTGGTGGTCAACAACCTGCGGATTGCCCCGCCGTCTGTGGCCCTCGGGCAGAGTCGCTACCCGGACGACATCGCCACTAAACTCCGTCAGCATGTGAGCGATGTTCGGGTTGTCGACGGTTTGCAACTGGCTGAACAGGCGGGGAACCCGCGGACAGTGAACACGGTTCTGCTTGGTGCGCTCTCCAATGTCCTCGAAGCGGCCAACGAGCAGTGGCTTGCCGCAATGCGCAAGCTGGTTCCGGCTCGTTTCCTGGATGTCAACCTGCGGGCTTTTGAGCTGGGGCGGGCTGTCAAGGACTGATCTGTAGAGCGATCTGGAAAGGGGAGGAGTCATGCTCTGGAATGATGAATTTGAAACTTTACCGCGTGAAGCGATTGAATCTCTGCAGCTCAAGCGGTTGCAGCAGACCGTTGAGCGCGTCTACGCTACGGTCCCTTTTTATCGCCGACAGTTCGATCAGCAGGGGGTGAAGCCGGAGCAGATCAAGTCTCTCAACGATCTAAGCCGTCTGCCGTTCACCTTGAAGCAGGACATGCGCGATAACTACCCCTACGGATTGTTCGCCGTCCCCCTCGATCAGATTGTGCGGATCCATGCCTCGTCCGGGACCACCGGCAAGCCGACGGTGGTCGGTTACACCCGCCGCGACATCGATAACTGGACTGAAATGATGGCGCGCTCTTTTGTTGCCGCCGGTGCCCATCGCGGCGATGTGATCCACAACGCCTACGGTTACGGTCTGTTTACCGGTGGACTCGGCGCCCATTACGGTGCCGAACGGATCGGGGCTTCGGTTATCCCCATGTCGGGTGGCAATACCAAGAAACAGTTGATGATTATGCAGGACTTCGGTTCAACGGTGATTACCTGTACCCCGTCATACAGTCTCTATCTCGCCGAAGCTGCCGCCGAAGAGGGGATCGATATCCGCGCCTTGAAACTGCGGGTCGGAATCCTCGGCGCCGAGCCCTGGTCGGAGAAGATGCGTGCTGAAATCGAAGAGAAGGTCGGGATCAAAGCGATCGACATCTATGGGCTTTCGGAAATTCTTGGCCCCGGGGTCGGTATCGAGTGCATCGAGGCTCAGTCCGGTCTGCATATCTGGGAAGATCATTTTATCGTCGAGGTCATCGACCCTGACAGCGGTGAGGTGCTGCCGCTGGGAGAGCAGGGGGAATTGGTGATCACCACCATCACCAAAGAGGGAATCCCGATGATCCGTTACCGGACCCGAGACATTACGCGGATCATCGCCGAACCCTGCGTCTGCGGCCGGACCCACCGCCGCCTGGCACGAATGAGTGGACGGTCAGATGACATGCTGATCATCCGTGGAGTCAATGTCTTCCCGTCGCAGATCGAAAGCGTACTCATGGACATTGAAGGGGTCGAACCGCACTACCTGTTGATCGTCGATCGCGAAGAGAATCTCGATACCCTGGAAGTTCAGGTCGAAGTCAACGAGCAGACCTTTTCCGACGAGATCAAGGTTCTGCAGGATCTGACCAGTCGGATACAGAAAGAGATCAAGGACATTCTCGGCATTACCTGCCGGGTGCGCCTGGTGGAACCGAAAACAATTGCCCGCAGCGAAGGCAAGGCCAAGCGGGTCATCGACAACCGCCCGCGCTAGGGGAAGGAGATCAGACCATGAAAGTCGAACAGATTTCCATTTTTATTGAAAACAAGTCGGGACGCCTCGCCGAAGTTAGCCAGGTGCTCGGCAGCCACAACATCAATATCCGGGCCCTGTCTCTGGCCGATACCTCCGATTTCGGAATTCTGCGCCTGATTGTCGATAAAACCGATCTGGCCAAGGAGACTCTCAAGCAGAACGGCTTCACTGTCAACAAAACGGAGGTGATTGCCATCGAGGTTCCCGACCAACCGGGGGGTCTGGCACGGATCCTCAAAGTGCTCGACGAAGCGCGGGTCAATGTCGAATACATGTACGCGTTCTTCGAGCGCTCGGCTGGGAACGCCGTGATCATCTTCCGCTTCGATGAAACCGAAAACGCCATCGATGTGCTGCAGAACAAAGGCTTTTCGATTCTTCCCGGCGAGCGGGTCTACAATCTGTAGGCCGATTTCAGTAACCAACGAACATAGGTCTTACCGTGAAGCAAAATATCTGGGACCCTATGCACGAATGCCTGGAGCGGCCCGACCTTGAGCGCCTGCAGCTCGAACGTCTGCGCCAAACCCTCGATCGTGCCAGCCATGTCCCTTGCTACCGTGCTAAATTTGAAGAGGCGGGCGTCGATTCACAATCGGTTGTCAGCCTGACCGGTCTGTCGAAGCTGCCGTTCACCACCAAAGACGATCTGCGACAGAACTATCCTTACGGGATGTTCGCCGTGCCGATGCGTGAAGTGGTCAGAATCCACTCATCTTCCGGGACCACCGGCAAGCCGACGGTGGTCGGCTATTCGCGCCAGGACCTCAATACCTGGTCGGAACTGGTGGCCCGTTTCATGGTGGCCGCCGGAGTTACCGCC
>PKTY01000070.1 GCA_002869725.1 Desulfuromonas sp.
CCAGGGGCAGAAGGTCGTGCCGATCCAGTTTCTAACAGCGCTACTCCCCGATCCCGGCACCCTCGGTCCGCTGACCAAGGGCAAAACCTGCATCGGCGTCATCGCTCGCGGGCTCAAAGACGGAAAGAAAAAGCAGGTCTACATCTACAACATCTGCGACCACGAGGCCTGTTACCAGGAGACCAATTCCCAGGCAATCAGCTACACCACCGGTGTGCCGGCGGTGGTCGGGGCCATCATGATGCTGACCAAGTCCTGGCATGCTCCGGGGGTGTGGAACATGGAGCAGTTCGATCCCGAACCGTTTCTTGCCGAACTCGGTCCGATGGGCTTGCCGCATGTGGTTGTCGAAGGGGAATGGCCGGAACTGTAAAATCGCTCAATCTTGATCACGGGCAATTAAACGCGAAGACGCGAAGTAAAGCAGATCGTATTTTTGGGTACGAACCTCAGAGACCCAAGAATGATGGTTTTCCCAAAAGGTTTCGTCGTTGGTTTTCAGCGCCTCCGCGCTAAAAGGGTTTTGACGAATTGACCGATATCGACATCCCGAAAATTCTCGAGCTTGCCCCCTCGCCGGCCTATGTCATCGATCTCGGCCGGCTGCGCCACAACCTGGCGATTCTCGATCAGGTCCAGCAACGCAGTGGTGCCAAGATCCTCATGGCCCTCAAAGCGTTTGCCATGTGGAAGACGTTTCCGTTGATCAGCCAGACTCTTCAGGGTGTGTGTGCCTCATCCCCCTGGGAAGCTCACCTCGGCCGTGAGACGTTCGGCGGCGAAGTCCATTCGTTTGCCGCGGCGTTCAAAATGACCGATATCGAGGAACTGCTCGGAATCTCCGACCACCTGGTCTTCAACTCCTTTGCCCAACTGGAACGGTTTCGTCCCCTTTGGCGAGATAGCGGTGTTTCGGTCGGACTGAGGGTCAACCCTGAGCATTCCGAAGGACAGACCGAAATCTACGATCCCTGCGCACAGAACTCGCGGCTCGGCATCCGGCGTAACGATTTTGACGGAAAGTCGTTGGACGGGGTCGATGGCCTGCATTTCCATACTCTGTGCGAGCACCTGTTTGAGCCTCTGGAACGGACAGCAAAGGCCTTTGAAGAAAAGTTCGGCGAATTTTTGCCGCAAATGAAATGGCTGAACCTGGGAGGCGGGCATCATATCACTCGGCAGGGGTATGATGTTGACGGCCTGGTCGAACTGATCCACTATTTCCGCGATAAATACGATCTTACTGTCTATCTCGAGCCGGGCGAGGCGGTGGTGATCGGCTCCGGGATTCTGGTCGGCGAAGTTCTCGACATCGTCCCCAATCCGATTCCGAGCGCGATCCTCGATGTTTCGGCAACCTGTCACATGCCGGATATTCTCGAGATGCCTTACCGCCCAGAGATTTTCGGCGGCGATGACTTTGGTGTCTATCCCCACGGTTATCGCCTGGGCGGGCCGTCCTGTCTGGCTGGCGATGTGATTGGCGATTGGTCGTTTGCGAAGCCGCTGAGCCCTGGCCAGCGTCTGGCCTTTCTCGATATGGCCCACTACACCATGGTCAAGACCACCACCTTCAACGGTATTCAGCACCCTCATCTGTGCACCTGGGAGCCGGAGACCGGCCAACTCGAGGTGGTGCGCAGCTTTGGTTACGAGGACTTCAAGGGACGGTTGTCATAGCCGTCTGTGGGCCATAGTCAGGTCCTTACGTTAAGACACAGAGACGCATTCTGGCCCCACGGCCCTGATTTTGTGGTTTCAGTACATTATTAGGGTTGTTTTCTGTCTGTCTTTCTATTTACTTTGCGACTTTGCGTTAATTTGGCTTTTTGATATTTCGCATCGGCACCACAGATCAATAACGAGGCAGTGCGCATGGAAAGATGGTCGATCAAGGATTCCGCCCGGGTCTACAACATGGACAACTGGGGTGACGGGTTTTTCTCCATCAACCGCAAGGGGAATGTCTGTGTCCACCCGTCCCCTCACTCCAAATACGCCATTGACGTGCGGGCGCTGGTCGACGACCTGATCAAGCGCAAGATCAAACCGCCGATCCTGCTTCGCTTCATGAATGTTCTTCAGGGGCGGATCGCGGCGATCAACCGGGCTTTTACCTACGCCATCGAGGAGAACAGTTACCCTGCTGGCTACCAGACCTTCTACCCGATCAAGGTCAACCAGCAGCGTCAGGTGGTTGAGGCGATCGCCGAATTCGGCAAGCGACACCGAATCGGTCTCGAGGTCGGTTCCAAACCGGAGTTGGTCGCCGCCATCTCTTTTGCCACCGGCAAGAATCTGCCGATCATCTGCAACGGCTACAAGGACAATGATTTCATCGAGACGGTCCTCTACGCTAACCGCATCGGCTACGATATCACCATCGTGGTGGAAAAGCTGTTCGAGCTGGAGAAGATCATCGGTCTGGCCAAGCAGGTCGGGATCATGCCCAAGCTCGGTATCCGCGTCAAACTCTCCTCCAAGGGGACCGGCAAGTGGGCCACCTCCGGGGGGAGCGACGCCAAGTTCGGCCTGAAGATTTCCGAACTGTTGGCAGCGATCGATCTGCTGCGCGACAACGATCTGCTCAACCAGGTCAAGCTGCTTCATTTTCACATCGGCAGCCAGATCACCAAGATCGACCGGATCAAGAGTGCTCTCAAGGAGGGGGCCCGCATCTATGCCGAGATGCGCAAGATAGGGGTCAACCTCGAGTACCTCGATGTCGGCGGCGGCCTCGGAGTCGATTACGATGGCTCCAAATCGAGCTACTTCTCGAGCGTCAACTACTCCATCGACGAATACGCCAACGACGTCATCTACCAGGTCAAGACGGTCTGCGACGAGGCCGGGGTTCCCTGCCCGAATATCATCTCGGAATCGGGGCGGGCCACCGTGGCCCATTACTCGGTGCTGGTCACCAATATCCTCAACACCAATACCCAGAACTCGTTGCCCGATTATGACGAGGTGCTCGAACAGGCTGACAAGTTGTCGCCAACGGTCGAAAGACTCTACGACATCTACAAAAGTCTCGATCGGCATTCTCTGCGTGAGGACTACCACGATGCCCTGCAGTTGATCCAGGAAGCGGTCAGCCTGTTCAACCTTGGCTACCTGACTCTCCATGACCGGGCTCTGGCCGAGTGGCTTTGCACCAAGATCTTTCTCAAGATCAACGGCATCGTCGAGCGCCTGCGACCGGTCCCGGAAGAGTTGCAGAGCTTCCAGCTGAACTTGCGCCAGACCTACTTCGCCAATTTCTCCCTGTTCCAGTCGGTTCCCGATGCCTGGGCCATCGACCAGCTTTTCCCGATTGTGCCGATCCAGCGCATGAACCAGAAGCCGACGGTGATGGCGACCATTGCCGACATTACCTGTGACTCCGACGGCGAGATCAGCAGCTTCGTCGGCGAGCAGGGCCGCACCAAGTATCTACCCCTTCACAAGGTACACAGCGATGAGGAATACTACATCGGCTTCTTCATGATTGGAGCCTACCAGGAGATTCTCGGTGACATGCACAACCTGTTCGGCGACACCAACGCCGTGCATATCACCTTCAACAAAAAGACCAGCTACAAAATTGACACGGTGATCAGTGGTGACGCCACCTGGGAGAGCCTCAAGTACGTTCAGTACAAAGGTCCGGAGATCCTCAAGCAGGTACGCGATACTCTGGAGAAGAATGTCGCCCTCAAGAAGGTTTCCTTCGAGGAGACCAGCCATTTCATCGAGCTGCTCGACAAGATGCTGGTGTCTTATACCTATCTGGGGGAATGAGTTGCGGGATGGCTAGGTTTTGCGTTTTACAGGAGCAAGTGCTAGGGTGGGCAGAGATCAAAGCTGGCTTGGATACGTGAAGGGGTTGTGAGGCGATCCTGACTGTTCGCGCTGAAATTAAGTCCGGTAACGTGAGTTGACATCACACGGATGGAGTCACCTGTGAGTTCAAGCAAAGAACAGATTGTTGCTTTTTTGAAAGCTCACAAGCAAGAGTTCTATGAGCAATACGGTGTTGAACGTATCGGTCTCTTCGGTAGCCTTTTGCGGGGTGAACTGAGGGATGACAGCGACATTGACATTGCCATTGAGATGTCTGCTGACCGAAAGTCCCTGAAAAATTTTCTCGCCTTCAAGCGTAAGCTTGAAGCGGAGTTCCGGCGACCCGTTGACCTGGGCATCGAGAGTACACTCAAGCCTGCTGTCAGGGAATCGATTGCTCGGAACATTCTCTATGTCTAGTCGTTCCCCTGCACTCTACCTGGATGACCTCCTTGAGGCGGGGCAGGCGATTCAGGACTATGTTGACAAACTCTCTTTTGAAGAGTTCTGCTCCGATCGCATGCGTCAGTCGGCGGTGATTCGCGAATTCGAAATCATTGGCGAGGCGGTTGGTAAACTTCCCGACGATCTTAAGCGTGATGCCCCCGGAGTCGCCTGGCAGGACATCAAGGATTTTCGTAATCTCCTCATTCACGAATATTTCGGTGTCGACCTGGCGATCGTCTGGCATGTCATCCAGAACGATCTTCCTGACCTCTTGCAACAGGTTGAACTGTTGCGCCGGAAAAGTTGGTAGGTCAGTTCAACAGGGTCACCCCGCGATTTTCTTTTCCCCACGCTCATTCATCACCTTGTAAGCACAGAACTCCCCGCACATGGTGCAGGCCCCATGCTCCTCGTCGACCCCCGATTCGGCACGTAACCGCCGGGCTTTGGCCGGATCGAGGGCCAGGGCAAACTGGCCTTCCCAGTCGAGGTTTTTGCGGCATCTGGCCATGGCGATGTCTTTGTCGATGGCGCCGGGAACGCCTTTGACGATGTCGGCGGCATGAGCGGCGATGCGGCTGGCCATCACCCCTTCGTGAACATCTTCGACCGTCGGCAGGCGCAGGTGCTCGCTTGGGGTCACGTAGCAGAGGAAGTCGGCGCCGGCGGCTGCGGCCAGAGTGCCACCGATGGCGCAGGTGATATGGTCGTAGCCGGGGGCGATGTCGGTGACCAGCGGACCGAGCACGTAGAAGGGGGCGCCGTGGCAGAGTCGCTTCTGGAGTTGGATGTTGGCTTCAATCTGGTTGAGGGGGACGTGGCCCGGCCCCTCGATCATTACCTGGACCCCGGCATCCCAGGCGCGCTGAGTCAACTCGCCAAGGATGATCAACTCGTGTATCTGCGCCCGGTCGGTGGCATCAGCCAGGCAGCCGGGGCGAAAGCCGTCACCGAGAGAGAGGGTGGCGTCATAGGGCTTGACCAGTTCAAGCAGACGGTCGAACTGCTCGTAGAGGGGGTTCTCGGCGTTATTGTGGCTCATCCACTCGACGGTGAACGAGCCGCCGCGAGAGACGACCTCCATGATCCTTCCTTCGCGGTCCATCCGCTCGACGGTGGCGCGGGTGACGCCGCAGTGGACGGTAATGAAATCGACGCCGTCGTCGAGGTGTTTTTCGATCCCGGCAAAGATTTCGTCAGCGGTCATCTCCACCATCGCCTTGTTCTTGCGGGTCACCGTATCGACCGCCGCCTGGTAGAGCGGCACCGAGCCGATGCAGGCTTTGGTCTCGCCGATAATGGCAGCACGGATCTCGTCAATCGGCCCACCGGTGGAGAGGTCCATGATGGCGTCGGCGCCGGCGGCGATGGCGACCCGAGCCTTTTCCAGCTCCTTGTCGATACTCTTGTCATCCTTGCTGGTGCCGATGTTGGCGTTGATTTTGGTGCGCAGACCTTTGCCGACAGCGAGAGGAACGCCGTTTGAGTGGCGGTTGTTGTGGCAGATGATAGCGCTCCCCTCGGCAATCCGCTGCCGCAGTATGTCGGCATCGACTCCTTCTCGGGTCGCGGCTTCGCGCATCTTGTCGGAAATGATGCCCTTGCGGGCCAGTTCAAGCTGAGTCATAGCGTTCCTAGTCGTGGTTGTGATGTTATTGCTGGAATTGCCCCAGAACAGCTTGGGCTCCAGCCGCATGATTGACCGGACCCTGCCCCTGGCCG
>PKTY01000390.1 GCA_002869725.1 Desulfuromonas sp.
GCTGGGGATGACCTCGACACCACACTTCTCGCAGACAATGCCACGGTGCTTCATGCGCTTGTACTTACCGCAATTGCACTCGTAGTCCTTGGTCGGGCCGAAGATCTTGGCACAGAACAGACCATCGCGCTCCGGCTTGAACGTCCGGTAGTTGATGGTCTCCGGCTTTTTTACCTCGCCGAAAGAGCGCTCACGCACCTTCTCCGGCGAAGTAATCGACAGGCGAATCGCGTTAAAATTGAGGGGATCTTTTGGCCGCTCAAACAGACTGAAAATGTCTTCCAAGACACATCCTCCTTTTGCAGGACGGGGTTTTTAGATCAATCTTCCTCTTCGAGCAGTTCGACATCGAGGCAGAGGGCCTGAAGTTCCTTGATCAGGACGTTGAACGACTCTGGCAGACCGGCTTCCAGGGTATGTTTTCCCTTGACGATCGCTTCGTACATGCGGGTTCGGCCGGCCACATCGTCCGACTTGACAGTGAGAAACTCCTGCAAGGCATGAGCGGCGCCATAGGCCTCCATGGCCCAGACTTCCATCTCACCGAGACGCTGTCCCCCGAACTGGGCCTTGCCGCCAAGAGGTTGCTGGGTGACCAGGCTGTAGGGACCAATACTGCGGGCATGAATTTTGTCATCGACCAGGTGGTGCAGCTTGAGCATATACATAATGCCGACCGTGACCTGCTCTTTGAACGGATCTCCGGTGCGTCCGTCGTAAAGGGTCATCTGCCCCCTCAGCGGCATCTTCGCCCGGTCCAGTTCCGACTTGATCTGAGCCTCGACAACCCCCTCGAAAACCGGAGAAGCCATCGGAACACCCTGACAGAGTTGACGGGCTAAGTCCATGGTCTCTTCATCAGAAATCTCGTCGATGAAGCTGTTCAACTCCTTGTTGCCGTAGATCTCCTTGATCTGCTTGCGCAACTGCTTCGGATCTGTCATCCGGTCGATGGCCGCCTGAATCTGCAGACCAAGCCCGTGGGAAGCAAGTCCCAGGTGGGTCTCAAGAATCTGGCCGACATTCATACGCGAAGGAACCCCCAGCGGGTTGAGAACGATCTCCACCGGAGTGCCATCCTCCATGTAGGGCATGTCCTCCGCAGGGAGAATACGTGACAGAACCCCCTTGTTGCCATGGCGGCCAGCCATCTTGTCGCCAACCGACAGCTTGCGCTTGATCGCGATATAGACTTTGACCATCTTGATCACCCCCGGAGGGAGGTCGTCACCGCGCTTGAGCTTTTCAATCTTGTCGGCAAAGACTGTCTTGATGATCTCTTCACGTTCGGCCAGACGACGCAACGCCTCGCTGACACGGTCCTCAATCTCGGCCTCCATCAGCGAAATGGTTGGCCAGATACTGAAGGGGATGGTCTCCAGAGCTTTCGTGGTAATGGCATGTCCTTTGGGGAGCAGGGTCTTGCCATCGAGACCCTTGACCGGAGCCGACACCTTCTGGTCGTGCAAGAGCGCCTCGATCTTGCGACGCGACGATTCCCGAATAATACGAATCTCGTCGTTCTGGTCCTTGAGGAGCTTGTCGATTTCGGTCTTTTCGATGAACTCGGTACGACTGTCCTTGTCAGACCCCTTGCGGGAAAAAACCCGGGCACCGATTACGACCCCCTCAACCCCAGGGGGCACGCGCAAAGAGGTATCGCGGACATCCCCGGCTTTCTCGCCGAAAATTGCACGCAGCAACTTCTCTTCGGGGGAGAGCTGAGTCTCTCCTTTGGGTGTAATCTTGCCGACCAGAATGTCGCCAGGTTTGACCTCGGCTCCGATACGGATAATGCCGCTCTCGTCGAGGTCACTCAGGGCATCCTCGCCAAGGTTGGGGATATCATCGGTAATCTCTTCCTTGCCGAGCTTGGTGTCGCGAGCCACACATTCGAACTCCTCGATATGGACCGAGGTGTAGCGATCTTCTTTGACCAGCTTTTCGGAGATAAGGATCGAGTCCTCGAAGTTGTAACCACCCCAGGGCATGAAAGCGACCAGCACGTTCTGGCCAAGGGCCAGTTCCCCCCACTGGGTGGATGGGCCGTCAGCAATGATCTCACCGCGCTTAACCTTGTCGCCGATCTTGACAATCGGCTTCTGATTGAGGCAGGTGTTCTGGTTGGAGCGGATAAACTTGATCAGATTATAGATATCGACACCGGTGCCGGTCTCATCAACCTCATGCTCGTCGATCTTGACCACGATCCGACCGGCATCGACACTCTCCACGATCCCGTCGTGACGGGCAACAACCGCCGAACCCGAGTCATGAGCCACCACCCTTTCCATGCCGGTTCCGACCAGTGGAGCATCAGCGCGCAGCAGCGGGACGGCCTGACGCTGCATGTTCGAGCCCATCAGGGCGCGGTTGGCGTCGTCATTCTCGAGGAAAGGAATCAAGGAGGCAGCGACCGAAACCAGCTGCTTCGGCGATACATCCATCAGCTCGATCTCTTCCCGGTTGATCAGCATGAACTCGCCGTTTTTACGGGCATTGACCAGCTCGTTGACAAAACAGCCCTGCTCGTCAAGCGGCGCATTGGCCTGGGCAATCGCGTGACCTTCTTCCTCAAGAGCGGAGAAATACCTGATTTCGTTGGTGGCTCTTGCCTCCGTCACCACCCGGTAGGGGGTTTCGACAAAGCCGTGGATATTGATCCGCGCATAGGTTGAAAGGGAAGCGATCAGTCCGATGTTTGGCCCTTCCGGAGTCTCGATGGGACAGACCCGACCATAGTGAGTCGGATGCACGTCGCGAACCTCGAAACCTGCCCGCTCGCGGGTCAGGCCTCCGGGACCGAGTGCGGAGAGACGTCTTTTGTGGGTGATCTCGGACAAAGGGTTGGTCTGGTCCATGAACTGTGACAGCTGAGATGAACCGAAGAATTCCTTGACCACGGCCGAGACCGGCTTGGAATTGATCAGATCATGGGGCATCAGGCTGTCGACCTCCTGCAGACTCATGCGCTCCTTGATAGCCCGCTCCATGCGTACCAATCCGACACGATACTGGTTCTCGAGCAGTTCACCAACCGCCCGAACGCGACGATTACCGAGGTGATCGATATCGTCGATCTTGACAGGAATCCTGCGCGCTTGACCATTGCTTCCGGCAACCTGCCAGTCGTTGACACCATTGCGCAGGTCGATCAGGTAACGAACCACCTCAAGGATATCCTCATTGCTGAGGGTTGTGTTCTCCAGTGCGGCCTGCAGGCCAAGCTTGTGATTCAGCTTGAGACGACCAACGACCGACAGATCGTAGCGCTCAGCATTAAAAAAGAGGCTGTCGAACAGAGCTTCGGCACTCTTGATTGTCGGCGGGTCACCAGGGCGCAAGCGGCGGTAGATCTCGATCTTGGCCTCTTCGGCAGTCGCCACACGATCCTGCTGCAGAGTCTCGCGCAGGTAGGGGCCGACATACAAGTTATCGATAAACAGAACGTTGAACGTGTGGATTCCCCGTTTTTTGAGCTCTTCGAGACTGCTTGCCGTAATCTCTTCGTTGCATTCGACAAGCACCTCGCCGGTCGACTCATCGATGATGTCGGTCGAAGCGACCTTGCCGTACACTTCGCTGTCGGGAATCGGAATGAATTCAATCTGTTTCTCATCGAGCTTGCGTATCGAAGCCTTGGTGAACTTGCGATTCGCCTTGACGATCGTCTCACCATCGGCGTCAACCACATCAACCGCACTGCGCTGGCCGATCAACAGTTTCAGATCGACCTTCTTGCGGTAGGATTCGCCATCGATAAAAATTTCTTCGGTCTTGTAGTAGTAGTTGAGCAATTCCTCGGCGCTGTAACCGAGAGCCTTGAGCAGCACCGTGGCCGGCAACTTGCGGCGACGGTCAATGCGCACGTACAGGATGTCCTTGTGATCGAAATCGAAGTCGAGCCAGGACCCACGATAGGGAATCACTCTCGCGCTGTAAAGGACCTTACCGCTGGAATGGGTCTTCCCTTTGTCGTGATCAAAAAAGACGCCCGGCGAGCGGTGTAGCTGGCTAACAATGACCCGCTCGGTACCGTTGATGATAAAGGTCCCGTTGGCGGTCATTAGCGGAATTTCGCCAAAATAGACTTCCTGCTCCTTGATATCGCGAATCGACTGAACCCCTGATTCCTTGTCGACATCCCAGGTCACCAGACGCACTTTCACCTTCATCGGAGCGGCAAAGGTCATGCCACGCTGGTGACACTCCTCGACGTCGTACTTGGGAGTTCCCAAAGAGTATTCAACATACTCCAGCGAGCAAGTCTCACCGAAATCCTTGATCGGAAAGACCGAGCGGAAAACCGCCTCAAGACCGATGCACTGACGGGCCGAAGCAGGCAGATCGGCCTGGAGGAAACGCTGGTAGGAATTCTTCTGAATATCGATCAGGTTGGGAATATCGATAATCCGCTTGACTTCCTGAAAATGCTTCCTCAGCAAGGGGTTATTCGCGACCGAATAAGCCATGGTGTCTCCTTCATCTATGGCGAAAGTAGAATAGCCAAGGCCGCATTCGCGACCTTGGCTAGGACGACTCTATCCGAGACAGGTCTCTATTTCAGCTCCACCGTGGCGCCGGCCTCTTCCAACTGCTTCTTGAGGTCTTCAGCTTCAGCCTTGGCAATCCCTTCCTTAATCGGGTTGGGAGCACCGTCAACCAGGTCCTTTGCTTCCTTAAGACCGAGACCGGTCACGGCACGCACCACTTTGATCACGTTGATTTTCTTGTCGCCGGCGGCAGTCAGGATCACGTCAAACTCATCCTTCTCCTCGACAGCAGCGGCTTCGCCACCTGCGGCTGGAGCCGCTGCGACTGCCACCGGAGCAGCAGCGGACACACCAAACTTCTCTTCCAGTTCCTTGACCAGTTCAGACAGTTCAAGGACGCTCATCTTTTCAATAAATTCGACAACCTGCTCTTTGGTCACTTCAGCCATTTCGGTATTCCTCCATTATTGTCTAATATTTAGTTGTGTGAACTTTAGGTGGAGCAAAGGTCTGTTCAGGCCGCGTCTTTCTGGTCCTTGATGGCGCTCAGCACCTGAACCAGCGAACGCGGAACGGCAGCCAGCACACCGACGAAGTTGGTCGCGTGCGCACTCAGCGAGCCGAGCATTTTGGCCAGCAGTTCTTCGCGGCTCGGCAGATCGGACAGCGCTGTAATATCAGCAACGCTGAGCAGTTTGCCCTCGAGTACACCGGCTTTGAGTTCAAAAGCCTTGTTGGCTTTGGCGAACTCGACCAGTGCCTTGGCCGGAGCGACGGGATCGTCCTTGACCAGCGCAACGGCCGTAGGCCCCGTCAACTGTTCGTCGAGACAAGCAGCATGGGTGTCACGGGCGGCAAGTCGCAACAGGGTGTTCTTGACAACCCGGTACTCGATGCCAACATCATGCAGTTTTCGTCTCAAGTCCGTCGCTTGCTCAACGTTAAGGCCACGATAGTCGGCCAGAAAAGCCGCCTTGGTCTCTTTGAGCTTTTGAGCGAACTCGGCAACACGAGCTTCTTTAGTCTGTCGATTCAAAGTCTCTTCCTCCTTTCCTGTAAAGATTTACGGGCCAAAAGCCCTCCATCCTAGCCTCACAGGTGGTGAAAAGAGACTGCACTTTAGACACCATCCATTTCGCCTCGGCAGGTGGTAACCCATTAAACCGCTCGGTACCTGCTGTCTGTGGCCAGGACTTGCTCAGATTTTTCAAAAAAGAGGGAACCCGGTCCCTTTACTTGACCAGCATCTGCAGAGCAGGGACATCGACGGTTACGCCCGGGCCCATGGTGCTCGACACACTGACTTTCTTGACGTAGGTCCCTTTGGAGGTCGATGGTTTGGCCTTCATCAAAGCGTCCATCAAGCTGATCAGATTTTCTTGCAGCTTTTCAACGTCGAAGGAGACTTTACCCA
>PKTY01000212.1 GCA_002869725.1 Desulfuromonas sp.
GTCACTCTAGAAACTGACGCCGCCGAGACACTCCCCGAGCAACTGGACAGTCTGGCGAGAATCGAACAGCGTCGTTATGGCTCCACCGCTTTGCATTTTTATCAAACCAAACCCTAAGGAAAGCTCATGAGCAAGCAGGTTGCCGTCTATCCGGGTTCTTTCGATCCGATCACCTTCGGGCACCTTGATATCATCGAGCGTGGCCTCGAAGTCTTCGACACCCTGGTCATCGCGGTCGCCCGCAACTCCGGTAAAAATGAACTGTTTTCCATCGAAGAGCGGATCGATCTGATCAGGGAGGCCGTTGCCGACGATCCTCGGGTACGGGTTGATACCTTCGCCGGCCTGCTCATCGACTATGTTGTCGCCCAGGGTGCCAGGGTCATTCTTCGCGGTCTCCGGGCAGTCTCCGACTTTGAATACGAGTTTCAGATCGCCCAGATGAATCATAACCTGCGACCGAGCATCGAAACCCTGTTCATGATGACTTCAGTCCCTTACGGCTACCTGAGTTCGTAGATCGTCAAAGAGGTCGAATCTCTGCATGGACCGATCGACACCCTGGTGCCGCCATGCGTCAAGCAAGCCCTTGAAACCAAGTTTGCAGCCACCCAATAGCTTTCGTGGAGGTCAGCATGATTACTCGTGACATGAAGATTGCCGAAATCATCTCCAGGCACCCGGAGACGATCGAAGTCTTTCAAACCTTTGGCCTGGCATGCCTTGAGTGTCAGATTGCCGACTTCGAAGAGGTCGAGCATGGGGCCGGAGTACACAATGTCGATATCGAAAAGCTGCTGGCGGCCCTCAACGAGGCAGTTACCGACTAGCGGTTTACCAGTTCGAGAGCCTGTCGATGCAGTGCGCTGTTGGCAGCGGCAACCACAAAACCGCCGGAGAGAGGAGAGTTGCCGTCAGGGTCGGTCACGACTCCTCCGGCACCTTCAATGATCGGTATCAGGGGGATGATGTCATAGGGCTGCAGGGTGTCCTCGACCACCAGATCGATCAGCCCATGAGCAAGCATACAATAAGCGTAACAGTCAGCGCCGAAGCGTACCAGCTTGGCCCGCTCAGCAACTCTGTGGAAAGCGGACAGGTGGTCGGGGTTGGCAAACATCTGTTCGTGAGTACAGTAAAGAGTCGCATTCTCGAGTGAGGTGGTCTGTCTGGTCTGCAACCTCAGACGCTCCCCCCTTCCCTGCCAGTAACTTCCCTCTGCCGAGCCGACAAAAAGTTCACCGGTAAACGGCTGATGCATCAAGCCGCAAAGGGCTTGCTCCCCTTCGACCAGGCCCAACAACATCCCCCATGTCGGCAGGCCACTGATGAACGATTTGGTGCCGTCAATAGGATCAACAATCCAGTTGACCTGAGAACTCCCGGGGGTAAAGCCCTGCTCCTCGCCGATCACACCGAACTCTGGGAAGGCTGCTGTCAGACGCTGACGCAGAAAGCTTTCAACCTCGCGGTCGGCCTCGGTCACCGGGTCGAAAGCACCGGTGGCAAGCTTGTTGTCAATGGTCAGGGTGTGCCTAAAACGACCGAGGGCGATTTGACCGGCATCAATCAGCTGTTCACAAGCAAACGCAAGGATGTCTCTCAATAAACCCTTTTCCATAGTCGTCAAGCTGCTCCTGTTGAGTTAACAACGACGGGGTGTGAATTAGGCAATTCCGTATCGTTCAAAAACAAGTTCTGTGCAATCATCGCAAGCCATGGATGCCATGGTTTGCCATTCTTCTCAACTAAAAAACGCCCCTGCTTTACCCTTCCCCCTCTGCACAATAACTGCTAGACTGCGCCTCGCAAATAATCAATAATTTTCCGAGGTCTTATCGCTATGAAATACCTGAGTACTCGCGGGCAGATTGAAAACATCCCCTTCAAACAAGCCGTGATGATGGGCCTGGCCGAAGACGGCGGCCTGCTGCTTCCGGACGAAATCCCTCGGCTCACCATCGGTGATCTCGATATGCTCAGCAAGCTTGCCTACCCGGAACTGGCCTTCCATGTCATGAGCTATTTCATCCGGGACATCCCCGCAGCCGACCTGAAAGATATTATCGACCGCTCTTACGCAAGCTTCGACCATCCGGATGTCACTCCGGTCGTCAAGCACGACGACCTCTTCATTCTCGAACTGTTCCATGGACCGACCCTTGCTTTCAAGGATGTCGCTCTGCAGTTCCTCGGCAATCTGTTCGAATACCTGCTGGCCGAATCCGGCGACAAGATGAACATTCTCGGCGCTACTTCCGGGGATACCGGAAGCGCAGCCATATACGGAGTTCGCGGCAAGCAGAACATCAACATTTTTATCCTGCATCCCCACAACAAGGTGTCCAAGGTTCAGGAACTGCAGATGACCACGGTAACCGACGCCAATGTCTTCAACCTGGCGATCCAGGGGACCTTTGACGACGGCCAGAGGATCGTCAAGGAGGCCTTCAACGACCTGGCCTTCAAAAAGAAGTACGCTCTCGGCGCGATCAATTCGATCAACTGGGCTCGGGTTCTGGCTCAGATCGTCTACTACTTCTACGCCTGGAGCCAGGTTCGCAAGCAGACCGGTCAGGAACGCATCTGTTTCAGTGTGCCAACCGGCAACTTCGGCGACATCTTTGCCGGCTACGTGGCCAAGCGCATGGGGCTGCCCATCGACAAGCTGATCCTGGCCACCAACGAAAACAATATCCTGACCCGCTTCGTCAATGAAGGTGATTACTCCATAGGCGAGGTCCACCCAACCCTCTCGCCGTCGATGGATATTCAACTGGCCAGCAACTTCGAGAGATACCTCTACTATCTCTATGGACAGGACAGTTCCAAGGTCAGCCGCGCGTTCAGTGATTTTTCTCGATCCGGGAAGATGGAGTTCACCGCAACTGAAAAGCAGCAGGTGGCCAACGACTTCCTATCAACGACTGTCAGCGATGAACAGACCGTTGCCACGATCGAGAATTTCCATGCACGAACCGGTTATGTTCTCGATCCCCACACAGCCGTCGGCGTCCACGCCGCCCAAACTCTCGATCTGTCCGGCGTTCCAGTCGTCTGTCTGGCCACAGCCCATCCGGCGAAATTTGCTGATGCCGTTAACCAGGCCATCGGTCAGAACCCGCAACGCCCGGCCTGCCTCGAAGGACTCGAGCAGAGATCCAAACGCTGTGAACTGATCGCTGCCGACACCGGAAAGATCAAGGATTTTGTTGCGGCACACGCACTCTAAACTAGCCCAGCCAAAGTGCACCTAGCAGCACATCTTAAGAATCAAATCAGCCACTTAGCGGGTTAGCTAGGTGGCTGATTTGATTGGTGGACGATGCTGGGATTGAAGAAGTGCCCCTCGCGTGAATCACATGAGTCGAGCGTTGCAGGTCCTTGAGTTGTGACTACATACAGAGACAGATCATCTAACCGTTGTATTTTAATTTTATTTTTCGGGCTTGCTGACCGGACGGATCTACGAACACCTGTTGGGTTTCATAGCCTTCGTGACTGAGTGCCGGGCCGGGGTCTTTGCCAATAGGCCTCATCGTGATTTGTGAGACACCCTCTACAGATAGACTTGCCAAGCGAGACTGGTATCATGTGTGGATAAAAAGCTGGTTGAATAGCCCACTGGAGACTTCATGCAAACGCTCGGTTTTTTCTTTCTGATGTTTCTTGGCGGCATCGCTGTCGCCGTTCAGCCTTCGATCAACGGCCGGCTCTCCCAGAAGATAGGGGCAGTAGAGACGGCTACCATCTCTTTTGCCGTCGGCACTCTTGCACTGCTTGTCGTGGCCCTGGTCGCAGGCCGCGGCAGTTTCCGGGGGCTGGCCGAGGCTCGGGCTTGGGAGTTAACCGGAGGGTTCCTCGGCGCCTTCTTCGTAACCCTGACGATAATTATCGTACCCCGAATCGGCACCGCTTCGACTATGGCCGCCACCATTGCGGCACAACTGATAACCGGCATACTGCTCGACCACTACGGTCTGTTTGGTTTCCGAACCATTCCTTTCGATCTGAAACGGGCCCTAGGAGTCGCCCTGCTCCTAGTAGGGGCAACATTGTTGTTTCGACGCTGACTAACCTTCATTCTCCGGTTGATTGCAAGGCCAACCGGACGTCAAGGAGACATCTATGGTTTTCCTGGCAGAGAGATTGGGAAATCTCTTAAAAGATGTTGATCAATAGGTTCTCGTTAGGTTCACAACCGTAGGTTGGGATATGACAGGCTCTGTGGCAAAATAGTGGCCTATGAAGATCATGCAACTGTCTTTGCCGGTCAACGACATCCTTGACGAACTCGAACAGGCATTGCAGTCATCACCTGCAGCCATCCTGCAAGCCCCTCCAGGTTCCGGCAAAACCACGCGAATCCCGCTCGCTTTTCTGAATGCTTCCTGGCTGTCCAAACGCCGTATCCTGATGCTTGAGCCAAGGAGGTTGGCTGCAACCAATGCCGCCCGCTACATGGCATCACTCAGGCAAGAGGTGGTCGGACAAACTGTCGGCTATTCCATCCGCTATGAACGCAAAATCTCGGCTGCAACCCGAATCGAAGTCATGACTGAAGGGTTGCTCACCCGGCGCATTCAAGCCGACCCGGAACTGAATGGGGTCGGTCTGGTGATCTTTGACGAATTCCACGAACGCAGCCAACACGCCGACCTGGCACTGGCACTCTGTCGTGATATCCAGCAGGGGTTGCGTGAGGACCTGCGGCTGCTGATCATGTCGGCCACGCTGGAGTCGGGTCCACTGGCGCAGCTTCTGAACGACTGCCCGGTGATCACAGCCAACGGCCGCTCTTTTCCAGTTTCGATCCGCCATGTGGACCAGGATCCGGCCGGCTCCTTGGCCGAGAGTACGGCCCGTGGCATCCGTCTAGCCCTAGCTGAGACGACAGGAGATATTCTAGCTTTCCTGCCCGGCGCGTTCGAGATTGAACGTTGTCGCGAGCTGCTGCATGATCTGACAGGTCAAATTCGTCTGCATCCCTTATATGGCAACCTACCATTTACCGAACAGGAGGCAGCGATTCGACCCGGCACGAAACGCAAGGTCGTGTTGGCAACCAATATCGCCGAGACCAGCTTGACGATCGAGGGTGTGGAAACGGTGGTCGACAGTGGATGGGAACGTCGGCCACAGTTTGACCCTGTTAGCGGCATGCCGGCCTTGAAAACAGCGCCCATCTCCCGCGCCAGTGCAGAACAGCGTAGCGGCAGGGCTGGCCGACTCGGACCGGGAGTCTGCTATCGCCTCTGGAGTGACGGAACTCACGGAGCCCTGCTACCGTTCAGTCCACCGGAAATCCTCCACGCCGACTTGGCCCCGCTTGCTTTTGAACTGGCAAGCTGGGGAATTGAAGATCCTGGCCAATTGCAATGGCTGGACGCGCCGCCCCCCGGCCACTTAGCCGGCGCCCGTCAGCTTCTGCAACAGCTTGGCGCCGTCGACCGTCATGGACGACTGACGTCTCTTGGCAGAGAGATGATCCACTATCCGAGCCACCCCCGCTTGGCCCGACTGCTGGTGGAAGCGGTGCGCATTGGCCGTCCCGGGTTGGGCAGCGATCTTGTGGCAATTCTCTCAGAGCGGGATCTTTTTCACCAGAGTTCAGGCCAGGGCCGCGTGGCGAGCCGGAGTGACTTGCTCGACCGCCTACAACTGTTACATCAGGACCGAACCAATCGCACGGCCATGGTTCGTCGAGCGGCAGGCTTCTGGCGCAGGCGTTTGAATGTTGGAATCGAGCCGCCAGTCGAGATTGACCAACTTGGACGCCTGCTGGCCGTCGCGTACCCAGATCGTCTGGCCCGTCAGCGACAAC
The DNA here is from genome assembly GCA_002869725.1 of Desulfuromonas sp. Taxonomy (GTDB): domain Bacteria; phylum Desulfobacterota; class Desulfuromonadia; order Desulfuromonadales; family BM103; genus BM103. Next base: position 5,825 of record PKTY01000212.1, read on the forward strand.
CTGGCAGCGACCGTTATCTGCTGCGCGATGGCCGGGGAGCGAAGCTGTCACCACGAAC
>PKTY01000330.1 GCA_002869725.1 Desulfuromonas sp.
GATTGTGCTGATGGCACAGATCGGCAGCCTGGTGCCGGCGAAAAGGGCAAAAATCGGTCTGGTTGACCGGATTTTTACCAGAGTTGGCGCCAGTGACAACCTGGCCCGTGGTCAGTCGACCTTCATGGTCGAGATGACCGAGGCCGCCAACATCCTTCACCATGCCACGTCGCGCAGTCTGATTGTCCTCGACGAGATCGGCCGTGGTACGTCGACTTTCGATGGCATCAGCATCGCCTGGGCCATGGCGGAGTTTTTGCATGATAACGCCGAAGTGGCCGCCAGGACATTGTTCGCCACCCACTATCACGAGCTGACCGAACTGGCTGAAACACGGGAGCGGGTCAAGAACTACAATGTGGCGGTTAAGGAGTGGAGCGACCAGATCGTCTTTCTGCGTCGGATTGTCAAGGGCGGAGCCAGCCATTCCTACGGGATCCAGGTGGCCCGGTTGGCGGGTCTGCCCAAACCGGTCATCGATCGGGCCAGGGAGGTTCTGCGCAACCTTGAAGCTGGAGAATACGAAGCCGGCGCGCCACGCCTGGCTCATTCGGGCAAGGGCCGCCCTGCTAAGAACTCGCCGCAGCTCAGCCTGTTTGCGCAGCCCGACCCATTGCGGGAGAGGCTGGCTGCCATCGATGTTGCGGTGCTCACCCCCATCGAAGCTCTCAATCTGATCGACCAGTTGAAGAAAGAACTTTGACCGATGCGAATGTTCGGCCCGAGATTCTGTGTTGCTGTCAGCCTAGTGCTCATATGTGCCGCGAGCGCACTGGCTGTCAGCGCTGAGCAGGCTTATCAGACGGCGCGCAAGTCCTATTACGATCTGCAGGACTCCTCGCGCAAACAGATGTATCGTGACCAGTGGCAGAAGGTCATCGACAGGTTCAGTGCCGTTCATCAGCAGTTTCCCGAGCACCGGCGTGGTGCCGATGCCCTGTTCATGGTGGCCAAGGCTCGGGAAGGGCTGTACCAGGTCAGCAGGATTGCCGAAGACGCCCGGCAGGCGGCGGTGGCTTATCGGCGGGTCGCCGAATTCTACCCCGAGAACTCCCTGGCCGATGATGCCCTGTCGCGCTCCGCACAGCTTCATGAACAGGTTCTCGAACTCCCCCTCCAGGCTTGGCTTGACTACGATCGACTGTTGACGATTCAGCCCGCAGGTGACATGGCCGAGCAGGCGAAAACTGCCCTTGAGCGGCTAGCTGCCTACCGGCCAGTTCAGCAAGCGGTTGTTGAACAGAGCCCCAGCGGACAACCAGCGGTGCAAGAGAGCTCTGTGATGTCAGTCGCGAGGCGGCTTGCCGCAATCCGCTTCTGGTCGAATCCCGGCTACACCCGGATTGTCCTCGATCTTTCCGAGCGGGCCGATTTTTCGGCGCACTTTCTGGCGGCCGATCAGGAGAAAGGGATCCCCCCCCGTCTCTACCTCGATTTTCCTCAGTGCAGCCTGGCCGAAGGACTCAAGGAGCCGACGATTGTCGATGACGGCCTGTTGCAGAGAATTCGCGCCGGCAAACCGGATGCTCAAACCGTCCGTGTGGTTCTCGACTTGAAGAGTGTCGGCGACTACAAGGTGTTTCCACTCCCCGACCCCTATCGGGTGGTGATCGATATTGCCGGAGAGCAGATGCCGGAATTGACCCGGCGCGAACCGGAGATCCGGGCTTTGCCTCCTGAGGATGAGGACGCTATTGCCAAGGTACTTGGCGACCAACCCGCCGAGAAATCGGCTCTGCATATCCCCACCGCGCCGATTTCGTCGAGTTTAAGGCGAATTGTGGTCGATGCCGGGCACGGCGGCAAGGACCCGGGAGCGGTCGGCCCTGGAGGAACTTACGAGAAGGATGTGACACTGGCCATGGCCCGGCGACTTGCCGAGAAACTTCGCAAGAAACTCGGCTGTGAAGTGATTCTGACCCGTAACGGTGATGTCTTTCTCCCCTTGGAGGAACGTACTGCGATCGCCAACAAGGTGGGGGCCGATCTCTTCATTTCCCTGCACGCCAATGCCAATAACAGCCGCAAGGCCTACGGGGTGGAGACCTACTACCTCAACTTCTCGAAGAACGACAAGGCGGCGGCCGTGGTGGCCCGGGAGAACGGAACCTCTCTCAAACAGGTCAGCGATCTGGAACTGATCCTGTTCGACCTGATGGCTAATTCCAAGATCAACGAATCGAGCCGCCTGGCGGCCGAAATTCAGAAAAATCTGGTCGAACGGTTGGACCGTAGCTACGACCAGATTCGCGATATGGGGGTCCGCCAGGGACCTTTTTATGTGCTGCTCGGTGCGACCATGCCCTCGGTGCTGGTGGAGACCGCCTTCATCAGTAACCCCCGTGAAGAGAAACGTCTGAAGAGTGGCAAATTCCAGGAACATGCTGTCGAAGCGATCGCCCTGGCCGTCAAGAACTACGTGGTTTCCAATAAGCTGGTTGCCGCTAACCGATGAGAGAGCCGATGGTCGAAATGGCCACAGATTTTTTTGCCAAGGAACTGCTGATTGCCGGAGATGCCCCCTTCGAGGAGCGACGCGATTCGCTCCTTGAGGCGGCTCGGAACTATCTCGAGACCCAACGCGAAGCCTGTCATCAGGCCCATCTGCAGGGGGGGAGCGGTCATGAGGTCGCCGCCTGTGTGACCAGGATGATCGACGAGTTGATCCGCTCCCTGCATCGCTGCGTAACGGCGGGATATCCGGTAGAGCGGCAGTCGTGTATCGCCCTGATCGCCCTTGGCGGCTACGGCCGTGAGGCACTCAATCCCCGCTCCGATATCGACCTGATGTTCTACTGCAGCGACCGCGATCGTGACCTGGCCGATCAGATCGCCCAGCGGGTGCTCTACCTGTTGTGGGATCTCAACCTCGATGTCGGCTACAGTGTCCGTACTGCCCGTGATTGCCTGAGCCTGATGCAGCAGGATCTGACCATTCGCACCGCGTTGCTCGACGCTCGTTTTCTCACCGGCGACCCGGAACATTTCCGCGAATTCCAGAAACAGGTTTTCCAGCAGGTCCTGACCCGCAACACCCAGACTTTTCTCAAGGAAAAGTACGAAGAGCATCTTGGCCGACTCAGCAAGTACGGGGCTTCGGTCTACCTGCTGGAACCGAACATCAAGGAAGGGGAGGGGGGACTGCGTGACCTCCACACCGCAGTCTGGATGGCGCAGGTCAAGTACAAGGTCGCAACTCTGCGCGAACTGGTTAGCAAAGGGATCCTTTCGGAACAGGAATGCCACGATTTCGACGCAGCCTTCGATTACCTGTGGCGGATTCGCAACCAGCTCCACTTCCTCTCAAAACGCAAAAACGATCAGCTGCTGTTCGAACATCAGGAACAAATTGCCGAATTCCTCGGATATCGTAAAAACCGCAAAGCCAATGCAGTCGAGCAGTTTATGCGCGACTACTATGCTCAGGCCGCGCGTACCGAGCATCTGGCCACCAGTCTGATCATGCGCTGCTACCGGCCGCGGGACAAATCCTTCCCGCTCCTCGGTTACCTTGGCCGGCGCACTATCGGCCAGGACTTCTTTATCTATCAGGATGAACTCAAGGCCTCCCGCAAGAGCCTTTTTGAGGAGCGTCCCGAGGCGATGATGGAGGCATTTCTGCTGGCCAAACAGAACAGGGCCAAGCTTAGTATTGATCTCAAGGGACAGATTCGCGCTCATCTCCACCTGATTAACGACCGGTTTCGCCGGTCACGGCAAATTTCCAACATGTTCCTGGACATCCTGCGCACCCCGGGAAGCATCGGGCAGGCGTTGCGTGACATGCATCACCTGGAATTCCTCAATCGGTACATCCCAGAATTCAAAAGAATCTTCTGCCAGGTCCAGTACGATGCCTATCACATCTACACAGTAGACATTCATTCGATTTTCGCTGTTGAAGAGATCGACAGACTCTGGGCCGGGGGCTATGCCGAGAAAAAACCGCTATTGACCAAGGTGGCCGCCGACATCGAGGATCGTGCCCTGCTGGTGCTGGCCGTTTTGTTTCACGATATCGGCAAGGGGGAGGGGAAGGATCATTCCAACAAGGGTGCGGACATGATCCCGACCATTGCCAGGCGGCTAAACCTCGGCAAGGAGAGCAGCCAGCGCCTCCAATTCCTGGTCCGGCATCACCTCGATATGGCCCATATTTCACAACGGCGCGACCTGCATGACGATCGTCTGATCCAGGACTTTGCCAATACCATGATGGTCACCGAGAACCTCAAGATGCTCTACCTGCTCAGCTTCGCCGACCTCAAGGCGGTTGGGCCCGATGTCTGGACCGAATGGAAAGGCTTTCTGCTGCAGGAGCTCTATGAAAAGACCTATGATTTTCTGGAACGGGGCAACTTCATGCGCGACCTTCGCACCGAGCGGGTTCGCAATCGCAAGCGCAAGGTGGTCGACGCTCTAAGCGAGGAGTTTGGCGAAAAGCCGGTCAAGGATCATCTGCGGACCATGGGGCCGCGCTATCTCCTCTCCCACCGCTCCTGGGAGATCGTCGAGCATGTCCGCATCGAACTGCAGCGTGGCACCGATACCCTGGCCATGAGCGTCGACCATGAACCGGAAACCGAGTACACCCGGGTCATCATCTCTACCATCGATGTCCCCGGCCTGTTCAGCATGCTTGCCGGGGTGATGGCTGCCAACGGCATCAACATTCTCGGGGCTCAGATCTACACGCGCAGCAGCGGCAACGCCCTCGATATCCTGCATGTCAACAACCCGGTCGGTGGTGTGATCGACAACACCGCCAAGTGGGACAAGGTTCGGCAAGAGCTGGTGGCGGTTCTCGAAGGGCGTACCCGGGTATCCAACCTGATCAAGAAACGCCAGAAGGCGAGCTTTATCACCGACAAGAAACTTCCCCGCTTTCCCACTCGCATTGTCTTTGATAACGAGGCGTCTGTCGAATACACGGTGATCGACATCTTCTCCCACGACCGAATCGGTCTGCTCCATAACATCACCGAGGTGCTGTCCGAGCAGGGCCTCTATATCTACGTGGCCAAGATCTCTACCAAGGTCGACCAGATCGCCGACACCTTCTACGTTAAGGATATCTTCGGCCAGAAGATCAAAGATGCGGCCAAGCTCGACGAGATCCGCACCAAACTGCTGGAGTGTTTGGAAGAATAGGTCCAGGGTGGAGCTCTATCTCGATCACTTCATGAATTTTCTGGCGGTGGAGCGGGGGTTGGCCCAAAATACCCTCGACGCCTATGGCCGCGATCTCGCAAGGTACCTCGGGTTTCTTGAGCGGCAGGGGGTGAAGGCGGCGGACGGGATTTCCCCGGCCATGGTCCTGCGCTTTATTGCCGATCTCAAGGAGACCGGGCTCGGGGCGCGCAGTCGGGCGCGGGCACTGGTTGCTCTGCGCACGTTTCATAAATTTTTGGTTGCTGAAAAGCTGGCGACAACCAATCCCACCGCACTGGTGTTGGCACCGAAAAGCATCGCTCCCCTGCCCAGCACTCTGTCGCCGAGAGACGTGGAGGCACTGCTGGCGAGTCCGCAAGGTCAGGGCTTGCTCGACGGGCGCGATCGGGCCATGCTTGAAATTCTCTATGCCACCGGGTTGCGGGTCAGTGAGCTGGTGGGGCTGCGGCTGATCGATCTGCAACTCGATGTCGGCTACCTGACAGCCTTCGGTAAACGTAGCAAGCAGCGGATCGTGCCGTTGGGTGAGACAGCGGTGGCGGCGTTGCGGTCCTACCTGGGTGGAGCTCGGCCGTGTCTCGACAAGACCGGAGGCTCTCCGGTTGTCTTCCTGAAACGTTCCGGGGCAGGCTTGA
>PKTY01000022.1 GCA_002869725.1 Desulfuromonas sp.
CTGGCCAGCCAGTCGGGGCTCAGACCGGCGTTTTCTGGCTGCCGTTTTTTCCACCGGCCTACCGCTTTCACTTCAATGGACACAACCTGGTGGTGATTGGACGTGATGGCGACGATTACCTGATCAGTGACCCGATCTTCGAAGAGGTTGTTCGTTGCCCGGCCGCTGACTTGCGCAAAGCAAGGTTCGCCAAAGGGGCGTTGGCCCCGAAGGGAAAAATCTACTACATCGAAAAGATGCCGCAACAATACGACCTGCAAGGGGCGATCAGGAGAGCCATTCGCGAAGTTTGTCGCAACATGCTGCGAACGCCGGTCCCTCTGGCCGGGGTTCGCGGTATACGCCTGCTGTCACGACAGCTGCGCAACTGGCCGAATCGCCTCGGCGAGAAGCAGGCGATTCTCCACCTCGGCCATGTGATCCGCATGCAGGAGGAGATCGGTACCGGTGGGGGAGGCTTTCGTTTTATTTATGCTGCGTTTCTCGCCGAAGCTGCCTCAGCTCTTGAAAACAGTCAACTTGAGCAGTTATCGGAGCGCTGTACCGGGATTGGCGACCTCTGGCGCGACTTCGCCCTGCTCGCTTCCCGGGTCTGCCGTGGCCGGGCCGGGCTTGACGATTCGTGTGGTCAACTGGCCAATCTGCTGATCGAGTGCGCAGACCGGGAAAAAGCTTTTTTTTCCGATTTGCAGTCGACGCTTGGCGACTGAACCGGGAGCTTAGGGTCCATGTCTCCATCATCATGTGAACCTGCCGTCTCAGTCACCGGACTGGTCAAGGTCTATCCGGGACTCAGCGCGCCTGCTGTCGATCATCTGACTCTTGAGATCCCTCGCGGTTCGATTTTCGGCCTGCTTGGTCCGAATGGGGCGGGGAAAACGACCACCATTTCAATTCTTTGCACACTGCTCAAGCCGACCGCGGGCTGCGCTAGGGTCTTCGGTCAGGATGTGGTAAGCCAGGCTACGGCCGTGCGGCAGAGTATCGGCCTGGTCCCCCAGGAGATCGCTCTCTATCCCACTCTGACCGCACGCGAGAATCTTCGGTATTTTGCACAGGTTCTCAAGGTTTCCAGGCGGGATGCCGCCAGAGAGGTCGATAGCTGTCTCGACCTGGTTGGGCTGCTCGAAGTGGCTGATCGACGGGTTTCGTCTTTTTCCGGAGGGATGAAACGGCGTGCCAACCTGGCGGTTGCTATTCTACACCGCCCCCCTCTGTTGCTGCTCGACGAGCCGACAGTCGGGATCGATGCACAGTCGCGTAACCTGATTCTCGAACGGCTCAAGCAGCTCAAGTCCGACGGCATGACTCTGCTCTACACCTCGCATTACATGGAGGAGGTGCAGGAGATCTGCGATAGCATTGCCATCATTGACTCTGGACGGGTGGTTGCGGCCGGAGCTCCCACCCGGTTGATCAAGGATGCCCCGCAGTGTGTCAACCTCGAAGAGCTGTTCCTTTCCTTGACCGGCAAAGATTTGCGGGACTAGCAGAGATGTTTTCGCTCTATGCTCATATCAGAAAAGAGTTGCTGCTGCTCAGCCGTGACCGCGGTGGTCTGCTGGTTCTGTTTGTGATGCCTATGCTATTGGTGCTGGTGCTCTCCCTGATTCAGGACAACCTGTTCCGTGCCACCGGCGAGAGCGCCAGCCGAGCCCTATTCGTCAACAACGATCAGGGGGAGCTTGGAGCTCGGCTGAAGGAGATGCTCGAGCAGACCGGAGCTCTCGAACTGGTTGAGGTGACAGCCGGCCAGCCGATCGATACCGAACAGGCACGCAAGCTGGTTGTCTCCGGCGACTACCAGTTTGCCATCCTGGTTCCAGTGGAGTTCTCGGCTCAAACCGGCCAGGCGGTTCGCACAACGATAAATGCCGCCCTAAATGGTGAGTCCCCGGCGGTCGCCCAAACAGGATTGACCCTGTTCTTCGACCCAACAGTGCGCGGAGTCTACCGGAGCACCGTGATCAACGCCCTCTATCGGGGTCTGCTCGGCCTGGAGATTCAACTGAAGGGGGAATCGTTCAGCCAGCTCCTTCCCGAACAGCTTGAGGAGAGCATTGGTCGGGAACTGCAAGGTTATGGCCTGACAGGCATGCCTATTGGCCTGCCGGCGGTATCGACAGACTGGGCTGGCAGAGAACTGATCGTTCTGAAGGAGGAATCGGCCTTTGCTGACCGCTATGCAGCGATGCCGACCTCGGTCCAGCAGAACGTTCCGGCCTGGACACTGTTCGGCATGTTCTTCATTGTCATTCCCCTGGCCGGGACCCTGATTCGGGAGCGACAGGAGGGGACTTTGACCCGGTTGATGACCATGCCGGTCGGCTGCGGCAGCCTGCTGCTGGGGAAGGTTGCAGCCTATCTGCTGGTCTGCATGGTCCAGTTTGCCCTGATGCTGGCCGTCGGCCGCTTTGTGCTGCCGCAGCTTGGTACCCCGGTCCTGGAACTCGGCAGCGCCCCCCAAACACTGCTTCTGGTCGCCCTCGCCTCGGGCCTGGCCGCCTGCGGTTATGGAATCCTGGTCGGGACCCTGGCAAAAAGCTACGAACAGGCCTCCACCTTCGGGGCGGTCTCCGTCGTGATCGCAGCCGCGGTTGGCGGAGTGATGGTCCCGGTCTATGTGATGCCGAAGGTGATGAGAGCTCTCAGTGTCGTATCGCCCTTGGGCTGGGGTCTCGACGCTTTTCTCGATCTCTTCGTCCGACAAGGAAACTTGAGCACAGTCTGGCCGCAACTGACCGGACTGATGCTGTTTGCTCTTGCCTGCCTGCTGGTTGCCATCCTGCTGTTTCGCCAACGTCGGACACGGCTTTGAACGTCTGCCCAACTGCATCGCTGGAGTTGACCGATGACTGATACCCTGGAACGTGAACTGATCGCGCTGATCATCGATTTCTGCAATGTCGAGGATGCCGACCCGGATGCTGTCCCCCTCGACCAGCCCCTGGTCGGCCCTGACTCGCCTTTCGGGCTCGACTCCCTCGATGCCGTCGAAATCGTGGTGGCCGTCCAGAAAACCTATGGCGTGCGTATCGGCAACGAAAACACCAGCCGCGAAGTGCTCGGTTCAGTAACCGCCCTGGCAGACTTCATCCGCGCCCAACGCGGGTGATTTTCAACCGAAGCCTGGTATCCTTAACCGAGACATGTTCCCCATTTCTTTCGACAAGAGTTCATGGATGCGACTGATACTGGCAGCCCTTGCCATTGTCGCCCTTTGCAGCTGCGCGGCCAAGGAGGTCCATACCGACCCCGGGCTGGCCGACGATGTCGTCCTGCTGCGTGCCCTTGACCGCGCCGTTGACCAGGCTGGCTGCCGCAATCAAGCTGAATTTCAGTTTGCCGGCTCGCCGCATTTGCGCACCTCGCGTTTCTGGCAGGCCATCGCTCGCCGGGGACTGAATAATTCTGGGTTCGCCCTCTGGCTGGAGCAGCTGCGCGAGAATGATCGAGCGGCCCGTGCCGGGGAGATCTCCTGCCTCGGCGACCAAGGCGCCCACCAACTGCTGGAGACGTTGGCCCCCGGCAGTGGCGTCGGCCTGGCCGAACTGGCGGAGCAAAGCGCTCAGCGGCTGCTTGAAGCCGACCGTCTTCGGGGCCGAGAAAATCTTGCCGACTTGGCCCGTGTGACAGTCCCCGACGACTACTCTCTTCTGCTGCGCACCCTTGGCCTTTACCCCCTGGCTCGCATCCCCTTTGTTTTCGGTGTCCACAACGCTTACGAGATGCGCCGAGAGTGGTTCCGCCAACCCCTTTCCGAACTGGTGATGCTCGACCAAACCCACGAGGTCGGTCCCCCGGCGGGGCGCATCGATTCAGAGGCGGAGATCGCCGAAATCCTGACCGCAGCTGCTGCCAACCCGCTGGGTGTTCCACTGCCGGATGCCGGCCAGGCCAGGGCTTTGGTGGAATATTTCGCCCCAATCTTTCAGCAGGAGGAGCTCTCTGTCGTCGACCACTGGGGGGAAGTTAAGGTCGAAGGGGATCGAATTTTGATCGGAGCGGAAAGGGTCGTCTACTACTATCTCGATCATCTGCTCGTTGAGGGGCAGCCTCTTCTCCGGCTCAACTATTTGGTTTGGCACGCCGGGCGAGATGGTGAGGTTGTTCCCTGGTTCGAGCGGGGATGGCTGGATGGCGTCACCTATGGTCTCGTCCTTGATCCCCGTGGGCGGCCTCTCATCGCCTCTACCATGAACAACTGCGGCTGCTATCTCCAGTATTATCCCGTTGTCGATCGGGTGGTGAAAAAAGAAGAGCGGATCGACCTCCTTGTTCCCCAGGAGCTCCCCTCGCTACAGCCTGGAGAGCGTATCGCGGTAACCATGACCTCCGGCTGGCATCAGGTGGTGCGCATGGCAGGTGCCGAAGCCATAGGGGCAAAGCAGTATCGGTTGCAGCCGTATAACGCCCTGGGGAGGCTCTCCCGCCCTGACGGCCGAACCCGCAACCTGTTTGACGACAGGGGGGTGTTGCGCGGCACCGAACGGGCCGAGCGGTTTTTCTTCTTTGGCATGGGAATCCCTTCCGTGGGGAGCATGCGCCAGCGTGGCCACCAGCCGGTGACCCTTCTCGGCCGGCAACACTATGACGACCCCGAGCTCCTCGACGACAGCTTCCGATTCAAGGACTTTTGACCTTTGGTAGAGAATCCGATGCGGTTACGATCTTGTCTTCTCCTGCTGGCCGTTTGTCTGTTCATGACGGGGTGTCTGCAGGCTATTCCGAACGACCCTCGGCTGATCGAGTCGTTTTACCAGAGGCCGGAAAATGTGCGCATCGATTATCAGACCGATAAGGGGCGTCAGGTCGCCTACTACCTGCCGCCATCGCGTGCACCTGAAGCGCCGCCGAAATATCTGGCGATTCTCTTCCCGGGGATCAATGCCATCGCTCTGGGCTGGCTGCCTTTCATCGACCTTGAGGAAAATGCTGATACCGGCTACCTGCTGATCGACTACCCGGGGCGAGGTGATTCCGAAGGGATGATGCGACCTGAGGAAAACTATCGCAATAGCGAAGGGGCGTTGCGCGCACTGGCGCAGCATTTCGGCCTGAAGCGGTTGCCGGCGCGACTCTCTCTCCTCGGTCATTCTTTCGGTACGGGGGCAGCTTTGCAGTTTGCCAGCCGCCAGCCGGTGGAGTCGATTGTGCTGGTCGCCCCGTTCAACGACTTGAAGCGAGCGGTCAGGCAGACATCCTTTCTACTGGCTTTTCTGATGCCGAGCCAGATCGATAACCGGGAGTTGCTCAAAGAGATACTGGGGAGGTCCTCTCCGCCACGCATCAGTATTCTGCACGGGGACCGCGACCAGACCCTGCCGGTGACCATGGGGGCCGATCTCGCGGCGGTGGCGCCGGAGCAGATCGATTTCTACCGGTTTGCCGAAGATGGCCACGTCAACATCCTCACACGCCGTCGCCAGCTCATTTTTAGCTCCCTGAATGGCTGGTCACCCTGAGGCTGGCTACTTCAGATGTCTAGCAAGGCGTTCGACCTGTTCTCTCCAAATGGCCTGAAAGGTCGGGTAGTCATGGTCGCCTGGGATGGAGAAGACACGCTCCTCCGGCAGGGCGGTCGCCAGCAAGGCCGGACCCTGGCCGGTAATGACATCTTTCTCGGCATAGCCGAGAAAGATCGGTGGAAACCTCTCCGGGTCGGTCTGGTACTGCTTTATCCAGCTCCAGAGACGATGTTGCCATTTGCCTGATGGCGGCTGAGGTGGCGACCAGGCGGCAATCCCCCCTTGTTCAACGATGTCATCGACCACGTCATCACCGAGAAACGGACTACTGAGC
>PKTY01000254.1 GCA_002869725.1 Desulfuromonas sp.
ACGCCCTGCTCCTCGACGGTCTGCAGGCCGAGCGCGAACAGGGGATTACCATCGATGTCGCCTACCGTTTTAGTTCCACCGATAAGCACAAGTTCATCGTTGCTGACACCCCGGGACATGAGCAGTACACCAGCAACATGGTGACCGGCGCCTCGACGGCGGCGGTGGCGGTGATCCTGGTCTATGGCCGCAAGGGGGTACTGACCCAGACCCGCCGCCACAGCTACCTGGTCTCCCTGGTCGGTATCCGCAAGGTGGTGCTGGCCGTCAACAAGATGGATCTGGTCGGCTACGACCAGGCTCGCTTCGAGGCTATTCGTGACGACTACCAGCGCTTTGCCGCTCCCTTGGGCTTTGAGGAGGTGGCCTGTCTCCCGATTTCCGCTCTCAAAGGGGACAACATCGTCGAACCGAGTGAGCGCACTCCCTGGCACCATGGCCCGACACTGCTCGCCTATCTGGAGACGGTGAAAGTCGACAGTGATCTGCCCGGCAAGTCGTTTCGCATGCCGGTGCAGTGGGTCAACCGGCCGAACCTCGATTTTCGCGGTTTTTGCGGCACCATCGCTTCGGGAACCATCCGTCCCGGCGACTCGGTGGTGGTTCCGGCGTCCGGCCAGGAGAGCCGTGTCAGTCGTATCGTCACCATGGACGGTGACCTCGATGAGGCGTTTGCCGGTCAGTCGGTTACCCTCACTTTGACCGACGAGATCGATATCAGCCGTGGCGACCTGCTCGCTGACCCGAAGCAGCGGCCGGTCCACGCCGACCAGTTCGAGGCTCATCTGGTCTGGATGCATGAAGACGCCTTGCTCCCCGGGCGCAGTTACCTGCTCAAGAATGGAGCGAGTACCGTGCCGGCCCAGGTCACTGCTCTCAAGTACAAGGTCAATGTCAACACCCTTGAACATGTGGCCGGGCGCACCCTCGAGTTGAACGAGATCGGCGTCTGCAACTTCGCCCTCGGTAAGCCGATCGCCATCGATCCTTACCGTGAGAACCGCGCCACCGGCAATTTCATTCTCATCGACCGTATGACCAATGCCACTGTCGGTGCCGGGATGATCGATTTTGCCCTGCGCCGGGCCACCAACATCCATTGGCAGGCTGTCGATGTCAACAAAGCCAACCGTGCGGCGATCAAGGCGCAGAAGCCGTGTATTCTCTGGTTTACCGGCCTGTCGGGGGCCGGCAAGTCGACCATTGCCAATCTTGTCGAGAAGAAACTTCACGCCCTCGGTAAGCACACCTATATGCTCGATGGCGACAATGTGCGGCACGGCCTGAATCGCGATCTCGGTTTCACCGATGCCGACCGGGTCGAGAACATCCGCCGGGTTGCTGAAACCGCCAAGCTGTTTGTCGATGCCGGCCTGATGGTGCTGGTCTCCTTCATCTCGCCGTTTCGCGGTGAGCGTGCCATGGCCCGCGAACTGGTCAATGCAGGGGAGTTCTGGGAGGTCTACGTGAGTACGCCGCTGGAGGTCTGTGAAGAGCGCGATCCCAAAGGTCTCTACAAAAAGGCCCGTCTCGGGCAGTTGCAGAATTTTACCGGGATCGATTCCCTCTACGAGGTTCCGGAACACCCCGAGATCTCGGTCAATGGCGCCGAGGCGAGCGCCGAAGAGCTGGCCGAGGAGATCGTTCAGAGCATCCTCGGCAGCGATCTTCTCAGCGACCTGCCGGATGGCAGCGAGCGTTGAAGCGGACGACTTTTTTTATCTTCACGATCCTCAACGCGTCTGTGCAGTCATGATTCATGCGGCAACTGCCATTATCCTCCGCCACAGCGACTATGGCGAGGCGGACCGGATCGTGAGCTTTTTGACCGCCGAGCATGGACACATCAAGGGGTTTGCCCGCTCGGCACGCAGCAGCCGACGCCGTTTCGGGGCAGCCCTCGAACCTTTGGCCGAAGTTGGAATGCACTGGAAGGTTCGTCCCGGTCGCGAACTGGTCGATCTGCGCGAGGCCGACCTGATCAACCTGCACCATGGACTGCGCCGGGATCTGCCAACCCTGACCCTGGCCAGCTATGGCTGCGAACTGGCCGAACTGCTGTTTGGCGAGTCGGGGCCTGCGCCGGAGCTGTTTGCCTTGTTGCAGGCGTTTCTGAATCATCTCGATGTCGAAGGATCTTCGGTGGAAGCCCGCCTGCTTTTTGAGTTGAGAATCCTCGAACTGGCCGGCTATGTCCCCCACCTGCAGCACTGCGCGGCCTGCTTCGGCCCCCTCCCCGAGGGGGCGGTCGGCTTTTCGGCAGCAAGCAACGGCAGCCTCTGTCCTGCCTGCGGTGGCGACGGGCTGCAGATTCAGGTCGATCGCCTGACCCTTGGCAGCCTCGGCCGCATCCTCAGGACGCCGCTAACCAGTTTTACCGGTTTTCGCCTCAGCCCGCGCAGCCGTAGCGAAGGGCAGATGGTGCTCGCCGAGGCCATCGCCCGGCATCTGTCGCGCCCACCGAAGAGCCTGACGCTGCTCGCCTCCCTAATCCTTGACAGACAGCACTGAACAGTGCGGATAATCCGCGGTTTTTGCCGGTCAACGCCCTTGACAGAGGCGGGGGCGCAAGCTAATATGCCGAACTCGCTGATTGTATACAGTATACGGCTCGTTTCGGAGGCAATGTGACTTTTCAAGACCTGATTCTGTCCCTGCAGAACTACTGGGCCAATCGCGGCTGCATCATCCAGCAACCCTACGATCTGGAAAAAGGGGCGGGCACCTTCCACCCGGCGACCTTCCTGCGTTCACTGGGGCCTGAGCCCTGGAACGTGGCATACGTCGAGCCGTCGCGGCGCCCAACCGACGGTCGCTACGGGGAGAACCCGAACCGACTGCAGCACTACTATCAGTTCCAGGTGATCCTCAAGCCCTCGCCGATGGATATTCAGGATCTCTACCTCGACTCCCTGAAAAGCTTCGGTATCGACCCTCTCAAGCACGATATCCGCTTTGTTGAGGACGACTGGGAGTCGCCGACTCTCGGAGCCTGGGGCCTGGGTTGGGAAGTCTGGCTCGACGGTATGGAGATCACCCAATTCACCTACTTTCAGCAGTGTGGAGGGATCGATCTCAAGCCGATCTCCGGCGAACTCACCTACGGCATCGAGCGGATCGCCATGTACCTGCAGGGGGTCGACAATGTCTACGATCTCGACTGGGGGGCGGGGCTCAAGTACGGCGATGTCCACCACCAGACCGAGGTCGAGTTTTCGACCTATAACTTCGAGGAGGCCGATACCGGTATGCTGCTCAAGCTGTTCGACATGTACGAGCAGGAATGCCAGCGCCTGGTCGACAAAGCCCTGGTCTTCCCGGCCTACGACTTTGTCCTCAAGTGTTCCCACTCCTTCAACCTGCTCGATGCCCGTGGCGCCATTTCGGTCACCGAGCGAGCCCACTACATCGGCCGGGTACGTAACCTGTCCAAACTCTGCGCTGAAGCCTATGTCGCCCAGCGCGAAAAGATGGGGTTCCCTCTGCTGAAGAAGTCGCCTTTAAACATGTAACGCAAAGGCGCTAAGAAAAAGAAGCAAGAGGCAAAGCGAGAGTTTTAAGGTTTAACCCAAAAATGTTTGTTCTTCTTTGTGCCCTTGACGTCTTCAGTGAGCGTAGCGAACGGGCGTTTAAGTTGCCTTTTATGGAGTTTTAGATGTCAAAAGAGCTTTTTCTTGAAATAGGCACCGAAGAGATTCCTGCCGGGTTCCTCCCCAAGGCGATGGCCGATCTCGAGCGGATGATCAAAAAGGAGTTGGACAGCGCGCGGGTCGGGTATGGCGCGATCAGAACCATGGCGACTCCCCGGCGGCTGGCGTTGTCGGTGGACGGGGTCGTCGAACAGCAGCCGACGCTCAAGGTCGAAGCCATGGGCCCGGCCAAAAAGATCGCTTTCGATCAGGATGGCAATCCGACCAAGGCAGCCATCGGTTTTGCCCGTGGCCAGGGGCTCGATGTCAGTGCGTTGCAGCTGGTCAGCACCGACAAGGGGGAGTATCTGTTTGCCAAGAAGGAAGAAGCCGGTCGGCCGACCGCAGAACTGCTCAAGGAGATTCTGCCGAGGCTGGTGAACGGCCTGCCGTTCAAGAAATCGATGCGCTGGAAAGACCTCGATGTCCGTTTTGCCAGGCCGATGCACTGGATCGTGGCGTTGTTCGGTGGCGAGGTGGTCCCCTTTTCCTTCGGCAACCTGCAGAGCGGAAACCGTTCGCGCGGTCACCGCTTCATGGCGCCGCAGGAGTTTACCGTCACCGGATTCAGCGATTGGCTGGCAGGGTGCCGCAAGCAGCTGGTGACAGCCGACCACGTCGAGCGCAAAGCAACGATACGTGAGCAGGTTATCGAGACTGCCAAGGCTGCCGGTGGCGCAGTCAGCATGGACGAGGGGTTGCTCGAAGAAGTGACCTATCTGGTCGAAGACCCGACTCCGCTGTGCGGAACTTTTGAAGAGAAATATCTGCAACTTCCGCGGGAACTGCTGGTCACCTCGATGCGCGAGCACCAGCGCTATTTCACCATCGAGGATGCTGCCGGCAAACTGCTCAACAAGTTTATCACCGTTTCCAACACCCGTGCCGACGACCCTCAGGTGGTGATCAAGGGGAACGAGCGAGTCATACGGGCCCGACTCTCTGATGCCATGTTTTTCTGGGAGGAGGATCAGAAGGTCAAGCTTGAGAGCCATCTCGACGACCTGAAGAATGTGATTTACCAGGCCAAGCTCGGCACCAGCTTTGAAAAGGTCGAGCGTTTCACCAGGATCGCTGTCGGTCTGGCCGAGCGTTTCGATCCCCAGGCCAGAGACCTGACCGAGCGGGCGGGGCGACTGGCCAAGTGCGATCTCGAGACCAAGATGGTCTATGAATTTCCCGAGCTGCAGGGGATCATGGGCCGCGAATACGCCAGGCTCGAAGGTGAGAACGAGCGGGTGGCGCTGGCCATCCACGAGCACTACCTGCCGACCGAGGCCGGGGGGCAGTTGCCGTCGGACAGCGTCGGGGTTTTTGTATCGCTGGCCGACAAGGTCGATACCATCTGTGGCTGTTTCGGAGTCGGGCTGATCCCGACCGGCTCAGCCGATCCCTACGCTCTGCGCCGCTGCGCTATCGGAGTACTCAATATCCTGCTCGACAAGGGCTACGCTGTCAGCATCCCGCAACTGGTGGCTGAAAGTCTCGACCTGCTCGAGGCCAAACTGACCCGGCCGCGCGCCGAGGTTGAGGCCGAAGTGGTCGAGTTTATTCGCCTGCGTCTGGTCAATATGTTGACCGGCCGCGAGTTTTCCGCCGACGTGGTCGATGCGGTCTTGTCAGCACGTTTCGACGAGCCCGGCGATGCTGTGGCCCGAGTCGAAGCACTGGCGGCCCTTAAGGGCGCTGCTGACTTTGAACCGCTGGCCGTTGCCTTCAAACGGGTCGGCAATATCATCAAAGGTGGCGTTGACGCGCCGCTCGACGATGCGCTGTTCGAGTCCGAGTGCGAACGTGCCCTTGCCAAAGCGGTCCGCTCTGCCTGCAGTACCCTTGCCGGACAGGTTGGGCGGGGAGATTACACAGGGGCGCTGCAAACGATCGCGGATTTAAGGGAGCCGGTCGATGCCTTCTTCGAGGGGGTCATGGTCATGGCCGAGGATGAACGGGTAAGGGCCAATCGGCTGGCCCTGCTCACCCAGGTCGCCGCCCTGTTTGCCGACATCGCGGACTTTACACGGATCGCCGCTTAGGAAACTAAGCGGCGGTTTTATTTTGCC
>PKTY01000258.1:0-5661 GCA_002869725.1 Desulfuromonas sp.
CCCTGCTTACGAGGACGAACTGTGAGTCTGCCACATCCTTCCGTCGGAGTTCATCATGAATCCTGACCTGGAGAGCGAAGCGCTGTTACCTCGTCTTCTGGCGAGCAATGCCCTGCGTGCCAACCTGACCAAGCATATGACCCTCAACCAGATGGCCGACCACAAGGCGTCGATGATTATGACGGCGTCTTCACTGGTCTTGACGATCTCGGTGACCCAGTATGACAAACTCGGCCTGGCCACCTTTGTTATCCTGATGGTGACCGGTGGTCTGGCGATTCTGTTCTCCATCTTTGCGATTATTCCAGTACTCCATGTAAAGGGGGTCCTTAACCTGTTCTATTTTCGTTCATTTGCTCAGGTTGGCGAGGAGGAGTTTGTCCAGCGTTTCAAAGAGACTCTTTCTGACCGTGACAAGCTCTATGATGCTTACCTGCGGGAAATCTACTTCCTCGGCAAATACCGCTTGACCCGTAAGTACTTCTGGATCAGCAACGGTCTGTGGTCGATTCTGACCGGCCTGACCGGTGCCGCTGCCATGACGGTTCTCAGATTTCTATAGGCTGTGAAGGGGCGGGTGTCGAGTCGCTACTGAGCGGGATCTGTCGGCAGATAGACCCATCCCCGGTCGCTCATACACTTTTCGAGGATGTCGTCCGTGTACCCTGGAGCGTAGTCAAGTTCTCCCGGGTATCCGGTATAGCCTGTTTCCACCTGGTGGCGGGACGAACGGCTGATGGCGATCCAGCGCATCGGGTTACGATCGGGGTGCCACTCGCCGCTGATTTGAGCGGATGAACTCAAAAGTTCCTGACCTGAAACTGCTGTCGGGTCATTCGAATGCTGGTTGAGATAGGACGTACCAGCCGGAATCCCTGGTTGATACTGGCTGGCGGCGTAGTTACGGCAAAACCCGAGGTCGCTTGCAAAGTCCTCTCGGTTCAGATTGTATTGATCCTGCCAACAATAGCTGACCGGCGCACACGACGCCAGCAACAGAAGACATGTCAGGATGATAAGATGAATGCGCACCGCCTCCCCCACTGCTAGTCCTACCATAATATACAACTTCAAGCGTTATATGGCAAAACCAACTCGCTGAAATTTAAGCAAATATCATGCCGTGGCCCGGGGTTACGGCTAATGGATGTCAGGCTAATTTGCAGTAAAGCGCGTAGCCGGAAACGAACGCCACAGTGATCTGAGGTGACCAATGTTCGACCTGATGGAATATCGACAACTCTACCAGAAAACGATCGATCGATGGGGGGTGGAAGCCCAACATGACCAGGCCATCGAAGAGTGTGCCGAGTTGATAACCACTTTACAGCATTACCGACGTCAGAGGGTCGATGAGGATCATGTGGCTGACGAGCTCGCCGATGTATTCCTGATGCTCGGACAGTTGATCCACATGTTTGGCGAGGCACGAGTCAAAGCGGCGGTCGACCGTAAATTATCTAAATTGAACAGCTTGCTCTCGTCTTCTCCTCATTCAGAGACGGATGGGTCGTGAAAAACGGCACCGGTTTTGCTGTTGATCAAACGCGGCGAAATGAACGGGCTGCAGAACCCTTTACTGATCTCTGTTATGGAGGAACCTCGGTGAATGAAAATGGTCTGAAAATTCTTCTGGTTGATGATGTCGATTTTTTCCGGGATGTGATGCGCGATTATTTCAAGAGAACGCCGGTCTCCATTTTTATGGCAGCCAACGGCGAGCAGGCTCTTGATATTGCCCGGCGGGAATGGCCCCGCTTGATTTACATGGATGTCGCGATGCCTGGAATGAGCGGTATTGAGGTCTGTCGCAAACTCAAGGAGCACCCTAAACTCGCCAAAATTCCGGTGATTCTGATCTTTACCCCCAACCGTGATGCGACCGAGGCCGAGGTTCGCCAGTCGGGGTGTGATGCCTATTTGGCCAAGCCCTTCGGTCGGGAAGATTTTCTGAATCTCGGTCATCGTTATCTGTTTCATATCGACCGCCGTGAACGGCGAGTCCCCTGCCAAATACCGGTTCAGTTCACCTTGAACGGCAGGATCTACCAGGGGCGCGGCGTCGATATCAGCATGCATGGTCTATACATCGAATTTCGCGAAGAGTTGCACCCTGATAAACGCCTGGACCTTTCTTTTCAGTTGCCGGAGGTCAGCCCTCACCAAGTCGAAGTCAAAGGGCGTATCACCTGGGTCAACCAGGGGTTCCCGCGCAGCAACATGAGCATGCCTCAGGGGTTCGGGGTCGAGATTCACTCCATCGATTTGCAGTCGATGGAAGCGATTAAAAAATATGTCGAGCAATCCTGATATGTTGGAAGACGTGTATCAATCCGGATGGCTAAGGAGTTCTGCATGCTTGAGATTCTGCGAAACCGCCGCAGTGTCCGTCAATTCACCGATCAGAAAATCGAGACTGACAAGATCGAAACTCTCCAGGAGGCGCTTCTCAGGGCTCCATCGTCACGGGGACGTAATCCCTGGAAATTTCTGTTCATCACCGAACCGACAACTTTGCAAAAACTAGCAACCGCTAAGGAGCATGGATCAAATTTTCTTGGCGGTGCTCCCCTAGCCGTGGTGGTTGCAGCCGAAGTCAGCCTCACCGATGTCTGGATCGAAGACTGCTCCATTGCTGCGATCATCCTGCAATTGACCGCCGAAAGCCTCGGGCTTGGTAGTTGCTGGGCCCAGATTCGCCTGCGCCCGCACGACATTCAGCAGTCAGCGGAAAGCTTTGTCAGGGAACTGCTGGGGATGCCGGGCGACCTTGCCGTCGAGTGTATTGTCGGCATCGGTTACCCGCAAGATCGTCTTCCGGCTCACCCGGCGAGTTATCTCGATTATGGCAAGATTTTCCAGGAGCGGTTCTCGTAGCGGTCAGACCTCACACTCCACTGGTCATGCCTCGATAACCTGCTAGAATTTGTACAGAACACAAATTCAAGCTGAGGAGGTAAATGGTCATGGCCTATGGAGATGATCGGGTTTACAAGAAGGTCGAAGTCATCGGGATCTCATCAAAGAGCGTCGAAGATGCGATCCAGAACGCTGCCCGTCGTGCCCACGAATCGTTGGAGCGGCTCTCCTGGTTCGAGGTCCAGGAGGTCCGGGGGCATATCAACGATGAGGGTTTGGTCTCTGAATATCAGGTGGTTCTGAAGATTGCCTTTGAGCTGACCTGATTGTCATATCTCATGTTGGGTCACCATTCCTGAGTCTGTGCCTCGACGATTTTAACCCGCGAAGGAGAGTTCCCAGGGATGCGCATTTCACTGAGCCGCAGGCTGCTTCTGTCGATCGGTGGTCTGGTCATCCTGCTTCTGGCCGCGACTTTTCTGGCAATGGATCGTCACCAGGCCCAGTCCTGGGAAGATTATCTGGTCAACCAGAGCCTCGCTTTTTCACGCTTGGCCACTCCGGAACTGATGAAGCGCTTCCGTGGGGCCTTCCCCCCCGATGAACCGGCCGAGATGGCCGGCATGTACGACTTTCTCGGGCTCAATCGAGACCTGATCCAGTTCTCGCTGATTTCGGCCAACGGCCGGCGCCTTTACGATTCCGCTGTTTTTCCGCTCTTTGCTGATCAGAACCTCACTCCACTTATCAATGAGAACCTTTCTGCACGACTTGCCGCCGGCAGAGCCACACTTCTGACGCATAAACTTGAACAGGGGGGGCGTGTGCTCGACCTGATCGAGCCGGCTTTCGGCCCCACAGGCGGACAGATCCTATCGGTCCGGTTTCTAATCTCCTACGATTCAGTCGATGCACGGGTCAGAGCAGTCCGCGGTCACTTTGCTCTGGTGGGCTTGGCCGCGGTTCTGGCCTGCCTGGTTCTGGCCGGCCTGATTGCCAGACGCATGGCGCGTCCCATCGAAGAGTTGACAGCCGGAGCCAGGGCTCTGGCCCGGGGTGAACTGCAGACGCGCATCAGGCCTTATGGTGACGACGAGCTTGGCATTCTTGCCAGGGCCTTCAACGACATGGCTTCCCACCTTGCAAACAGCCAGCAGCAGTTGACCGACAAAAACAACGCGCTGCAACAGGCCTACCATGAACTGCAGGCTGTTCAGGGGCAACTGCTGCAGAGTGAGCGGCTGGCGGCGATTGGCCAACTGGCGGCTGGAGTTTCTCACGAGATCGACAATCCAGTCGGGATCATTCTCGGTCATGCCGAACTTCTACTGGAAGACTTAGAGGATAATGACCCGCGGTGCGAGGATGTGCGGGCGATTATCGAAGAATGCCGGCGGTGCAAGCGGATTACCGGTGGATTGCTCGGTTTTGCCCGTCCTACCAGAGCCTGTTTTGAACAGGTTGACCTGTGCCGTCTGCTGAATAATGCAGTTGCTTCTCTAAAGCCCCAACGCCTTTTTCGTGAGATCGTTTTTGAATCTCTGGTTCCCATTACGCCGATTTATGTCCACGGCGACGCCGATCGTCTGCGGCAGGTGCTGATCAATCTGCTGATCAATGCAGCGCAAGCGTTGGACGGACAGGGACGGATTCGCCTCGACCTGCATACCGTTGACGGCTTTGCCGTGCTGGTGATCGACGACTCCGGTCCAGGCATTCGTGAAGCGGACCACGACAGAGTTTTCGAACCATTCTATTCCACCAAGCTTCCGGGTGAGGGGACGGGCTTGGGCTTGGCGGTCTGCCGCAAGCTGGTTGTCGAGCATCAAGGTGAGATCGAACTGGATGATAGCGAACTTGGAGGGTTGAGGGTGCGGGTGCGTCTACCTCTCGAGGGTGAGGAAGAGTCGCTGCAATGACGAAACAGACTGTCGGGAGCTCTTTATCTGATCGATTCACTGTCAGCCATAGATGGCAAGGGCGATCAATGGCACAAGAAAACCGGAGAGGGTCAGGAGCAGACAGCGCGGCCTGATCCGCCCTTTGGGAAGCAGCAGCCGTCCGGTTGCCGACAGCAGAATCAGGCCGCCGGCGTAGAGGTCGGCAATCCAGGTCCAGGCTTTTTTCGGGTGATTGAGGTGCAGGGCATTGATGGCGTGCCAGAAAGGGCGCGGCGTGACTCGCTCGAATTCGACCTTGCCTGTGGCCAGGTCAAATTCGATAACCCGGCCTTCGACAAAAACTGTCAGACTCTGGGGGTCATTCTGAAAGATGTGGTCGTAGCTGGCCGGTTCGCCGATCTGGCGGAGCATGGCGAGGACCATCGACTCAGGGACAACACCGCGAAAAGAGTTCGGCGCAATCTGAGCACTGCTGCGGACCACCCGGTAGCTGGGGTTCCAGTCACGGATGTGATTGACGGCAATGCCCGAAAGGGCATAAATCAGAGTCAGGCCAATACACAGATAACCGATATCCCGGTGCAGGGCGTGGCTCAACTTGCGCAGATTCATTTTTGGGCTCAGAGGGAGGGGATCTCAGCTCCGAGTCCGCGCAACTGGTAGAAGGTTTCCCCTTCGGTCACTGTCGTCGGATCGAACGGTTCGCCAGTTTCTTCAGCGTGATGCTGGCGGCGAGCGATCACTTCCTCTTTACTCAGGACGAACTTTTGCAGTACCCCTTCGACCGTTGCTGTCTTCCCTCGGGCGGTCATCGGGAAGACCATGTCACCGTCGGTCACCTTGAAGCGCAACTTCTCAAACGGTTTGTCTCCGGCGATATAGATCCAGCAGCCGCGCGCGG
>PKTY01000258.1:5676-6576 GCA_002869725.1 Desulfuromonas sp.
CAGCAGCCGCGCGCGGCACAGACATCGATGACCAGCCCCTGAACCTTGAGGGTTTTCCCGGCATAGCTGTCGGGGTCGGCCAGAATGGTTGAAATCTCAGTTGTCGGGCCGCTACTGAGTGGTGCGCCATAGACTGCGGCCAGCCCTTGCGAAGCGATGAGGACGAGAACGGTACAGGTGAACGTTGCGATCAATCTTTTTATCATCGATGCCCCCCATGATGGCTTGAATTTTTAATCATCCTAATGATTGACTTGGCAGGTTGTCAATTAAATATTTGATTATTGCAATTTATGGAAGTTTATATTTTACCGTTCAAAGTATGTTGGGCGACGGTCGTCATTGAGGGAAGATGGGTTCTCCTTTGCCGTTTCATGGTCATACCGACAGGGTAAAAATGCTTTGACAATATTTCCGGTAATTCTTTAGGATGGCGAAACTCTCTGCAGGGACTTTTGACCTTTATGGACCGTGTTCTCAATCTGTTGCGACAAGATCTGATCGATGTCGAAAAGCAGTTTCGCATCGACCTTGAATCTCGTGTGCCGTTAATCCGCAAAGTGGGTGAATATGTCCTGGCCAGCGGCGGCAAGCGGGTCAGGCCGATCGTGCTGCTGCTCAGTGCTCGGCTTGCCGGTTATCAGGGGCGGGCCCATGTCGGTCTGGCCAGCGTCGTCGAATTTATTCATACGGCTACTCTCCTGCATGATGATGTGGTTGACAGCGCTGTTTTGCGCCGTGGCCAGGAATCGGCCAATGCGGTGTGGGGGAACGAAGCGAGCGTTCTGGTTGGTGATTTCCTGTTTGCCAAGTCGTTTTCTATCATGGTTCGCGATGGCAACCTCAAGGTTCTCCAGGCCCTCTCCGATGCGACCACCCAGATGGCGGAAGGGGAGGTCC
>PKTY01000379.1 GCA_002869725.1 Desulfuromonas sp.
CTCCCGATGCCTGGGAGACCCTGGCCAGTCATTTGGTCGGCCTCGATTTTTCGCGGGAAGCGGTTCTTCAGTCCGGCCTCATTCGACCCGGCAAGCAGGACCGGGGCGATTACGACATGTTTCGCAATCGCCTGCTGTTTCCGATCCACGATACTCAAGGTCGAATCGTCGCCTTCGGTGGCCGGGTTCTCGACGGGAGTCTGCCAAAATATATCAATTCTCCGGAATCTCCGGTCTACCACAAAGGGCAGGTGCTCTATGGCTTGTACCAGGCTATGGACGCCATGCGCCATTCCGGAGACGCACTGGTGGTAGAGGGTTACTTTGATGTCATGGCCCTGCACCGGGTTGGTTTCACCCACAGCCTCGCCCCCTGTGGTACAGCGCTGACTCCGGAACATGCCAGGCTGTTGAAGCGCTTTGCCGAGCGGGTTCTGCTGGTTTTCGACCAGGACCAGGCCGGACGTCAGGCAACGTTCAAGGCCATGGACGTGTTGCTCCCTACTGGCCTGGAGGTGGTCGTGGTCTCGCTGCCGGAGGGCTCGGACCCCGATTCTCTGCTCCTCAAGGCGGGGACACAAGCCTTTCAGGACTGCCTTGACCAGGCCCGGCCGGCTCTCGATGTCTTTATCGAAGAGCAGTTTTCCTTGCAGGAGCAGAGTATCGAGAGTCAAGTCAGAGCCGCTGAGTTGGTCATGCAACGGATCAGACGACTCCCCAACGAGTTGCAACGAGATCTCTATGTCAAGCGCCTTGCCGAATTGACCGGACTCGATCGCGCACTGCTGCTGGGCAAGGCCGGTCAGCAGGCTTCTCCTGCGCCACGCAGGGCGTCTCCCAATGGTGTCCAACCCTCGGTTCGCAAGCCTGTTGTTCGGCAAGAGACGGCAGCCACCCGCAGCCAGGTTTTTCTGCTGCGTCTGATGCTGCTCAACGATCCGACTATCCGGACAGAGGTTCGCCAAGCTCAGACCGAAGACCTGTTCCTCGACCCTCTTTTCAAGGATCTGGCCGACTACTTGCTTAGCCGAGAGAGTGCGGAAGGCTGTCTGCCCGACGACCTGTGTTCTCCTGCACTCTCCGAAGAGCAGCAAACCCTGCTCTCCAGCCTGCTCGTCGAGGACGAAGACCCGGCGTGGCAGGAAGGAGCCGAGCGTATTTTTGCCGACTGCCGCAGGGCGGTCCATCAGGCCAGGCTCAGAAGCCGCCTGTATGAACTCGATCACCGTGAGCGGGAAGCCAGAGCATGCAGTGATGAGCAGACGCTCAATCAATGTCTCCAGGAGAGGATGGCGATCACCAGCGAGCTGAAGAAAAAGTTTTGAAATATACTCAAAAATCTGTATACTGAACGGATTGTCTGGCATCAGGTGGTTCGATATGCTCCAGACAATCTGCATGAGGGGAGTGTCGATGGCAAAAAAGACCAGTATCGAGGAAGTCCAGCAGCTGATTGATCTCGGCAAGGAAAAGGGCTACCTCACTTACGATGATGTAAATGATGTCCTGCCTTCGGGGATGATTTCATCCGAGCAGCTCGACGATGTGATGAGTATGTTCGGCGAAATGGACATCGAGGTGGTCGATAACGACCAGAAGAAATCGGCGACCAAGGATCAGGACAGTTCCGGCGACGAGGAAGAGAGCGACGGCGAGACCGAATTCGAAGCCGATGCCCTCGGTCGGACCAGTGATCCAGTGCGGATGTATTTGCGTGAGATGGGCCAGGTTTCGCTATTGACCCGAGAGGGCGAAGTCGAAATCGCCAAGCGTATCGAGGAAGGCGAGACCCTGGTGGCCAGGGTTATTGTCAAGACACCGATCGCTTTCAAGGAGGTGGTCACCCTTGGTGAACGGCTCACAAAGAAGCAGATCAGCGTCGCCGAGATTACCAAAGATTACGATGAAGAGGAAGGGAGCGAAGCCGAGGAACGGCACCGGCAGCGGGTCGGCGAGCTGATCGAGAAAATTCGTGAGCACTATGATCGCTTCATGGCTCTGCGTGATGAGGCCGCTGGCCTGTCGAAGACCAAGCGCAAGCCTCTTGATAAGGAGATTGCCCAGCTGACCATTGAAATCGGCGATCTGATGACCCAGGTCCGCCTCAAGGACTTCCAAATCGCCAAGATCGTCGATCGCCTCAAGGAATTGGCTGAGCAGGTCAAAAAAGCCAAGTCAGAAGTGGCTGCCTGCGTCGATCTGGTCGGCCAACCTTATGCTGAAATCAGCAAGAGGATGCGTAAAATGCGCAAGAGCGAAGAAGAGGCTCTGCGGATATCCGAAGAGTTCGGCTGCCCAATGGACACCCTGCTGGTGGTTGAGAAACGCCTCAAGGGGGCCGAGCGCAAGTTCATTAAGGTCGAAGAAGAATCGGGGTTCGCCCCCGAAGAACTCCTCGAATCCCTCAAGGAAGTCAACAAGGGGGAATGGAAAGCCAAGCAAGCCAAGACCGAACTGGTCGAGGCCAACCTGCGCCTGGTGGTCTCCATTGCCAAAAAATATACCAACCGCGGGCTGCAGTTTCT
The DNA here is from genome assembly GCA_002869725.1 of Desulfuromonas sp. Taxonomy (GTDB): domain Bacteria; phylum Desulfobacterota; class Desulfuromonadia; order Desulfuromonadales; family BM103; genus BM103. The sequence goes on from PKTY01000379.1 coordinate 2,526, forward strand.
CGACCTGATCCAGGAAGGGAACATCGGCTTGATGAAAGCCGTCGATAAGTTCGAGTACCAGCGCGGCTACAAGTTTTCGACATACGCCACCTGGTGGATTCGCCAGGCGATTACCCGGGCAATTGCTGACCAGGCCCGCACCATTCGCATCCCGGTCCATATGATCGAAACAATCAACAAACTGATCCGCACCAGCCGGCAGCTTGTCCAGGAGAACGGTCGCGAACCTGCCCCGGAAGAGATCGCTGAGCGGATGGAACTCCCCTTGGAAAAAGTGCGTAGAGTGCTTAAAATCGCCAAGGAACCGATCAGCCTGGAGACACCGATCGGTGAAGAGGAGGACTCCTCTCTCGGCGACTTCATTGAAGACAAGGGTGTCGTTTCTCCCCTTGAAGCGGTTATCAAGGGCAATCTCTCCGATCAGACCTCCAAGGTGTTGTCGACCCTGACCCCCCGCGAGGAAAAAGTGCTGCGCATGCGCTTCGGCATCGGCGAGAAATCCGACCATACCCTGGAAGAAGTTGGTCAGGACTTCGCCGTGACCCGTGAGCGCATCCGCCAGATCGAGGCCAAGGCGCTGCGGAAACTGCGCCATCCAAGCCGCGCAAGACGTCTGAAAAGTTTTGTTGAAGGTACAGGAAATTGATTGACAGGTTGCCACCCAAGCCATACATTGAATTTCGGAAGAATTTCGGGCCCATAGCTCAGCTGGAAGAGCCACCGGCTCATAACCGGTCGGTCCCAGGTTCGAACCCTGGTGGGCCCACCACCTCCCCGGAAAGTACGTTGCTTCAGATAGTCAAGAGTGCAAAGATTTCTCAAGGAGTGCAACCGAAACAGGGTTGCACTCTTTTTTTCAGCGGATGGCCATGAACAGGCCCCAGCGCATCCAGGACCTGATCGGGCTGCTCAACCGCCTTTATCCGCCGGTTCTGGCCGAAGACTGGGACAATGTCGGCATGCAGGTTGGCGATCCTCAGGCGGCTGTGGAGTGCGTGCTGATTGCCCTCGACCCCAGCGAACACGCCTTACAAAAAGCCAGAGAGATCGGTGCCCAGGCTCTGGTCACTCACCATCCGCTGATCTTCAAACCCCTTAAGCGCCTCAGCCCTGACGACACGACCGGACGGACCGTCTGGTCTGCAGTGAACGGGCAAGTCGCTATCATCTGCGCCCACACCAATCTTGATACGGCGCCAGCCGGGCTCAATCACTGGCTTGCGGATCGACTGGGTCTTGAGGGAACGCTACCTCTGATTGCTAGAAGCGGTGATTTTCTGAAACTGGTGGTGTTTGTGCCAGGTGATCATATTGAGGCGGTCTCGGAGGCCCTGTTCTCCGCTGGAGCCGGCCAGGTTGGCGCCTACGATCGCTGTTCCTTCCGCACACACGGGGTCGGCACCTTCCGTCCCGGGACCGGCACCAACCCGTTTTCCGGAACCATCGGTCAAACGGAGTTGGCCGAGGAAATTCGGCTGGAAACCATTCTCCCCAAACGGCAGCTGAGAAAGTGCCTGGAAAAAATGCACCTTGCCCACCCTTACGAAGAGGTGGCCTACGATCTGATCCCTCTCGACAATCAGATGCCGGACGCAGGCCTGGGGCGGATCGGTAAATTGCCGAACCCCGTGGCTGTCGATCAGTTTGCCGCCAAGGTCAAAGCTTTGCTGGACTGCAGTCATCTGCGGCTGGTCGGCAGTGGTAAGAAGGAGATTCGCAAGGTGGCTGTCTGCGGGGGGAGCGGAGCCAGCCTGGTGACCGCGGCATGTCAACAGGGGGCAGACCTGCTGGTGACCGGTGACGTCAAGTACCACGAAGCGCGGATAGCCGAGGAGCTAGGTATCGCACTGATCGATGCCGGGCATTTCGCCACCGAACGTTTGATGATCGAGGGTGTCGCCAAGAATCTGCGTTGCGCAGCCCAGAACAAACATTGGCAGATTGAATTTGTCGTTTATACTGAAGAAACCGATCCATTCAGGATCATCTGAACGTGCTATAGAGCGGCCAGGCCGCTGCACATCACACCTGGACAACAAGGGAGGCATCATCGTGCTGGAACAGTTGCAGTTGCTGAGAGATTTACAGGAGTTGGACCAACAGAAACTGGACATTGATCAGCAGCGACAACAGCAGACCGGGGAACTGGCGGAGTTGCAGGTCGTTGTCGACCGTCTGCAAGAGATGGTCGATACCCTCGATGCGGACATCGCCACCATCGAGGAAAGTCGTGGCGAATTGAGGCTGAGCCTCACCAAGGAACAGGACAACGTCGAGCGCGCTGAAAAACGTCTGCCTCAAATCAAGACCCAGAAAGAGTATGTGGCAGTCCTCAAGGAGGTCGATACGGCCAAGAAGCTCGCCAAGGAACTCGAAGTCCAGATTGCAGAAAAGAATCAGGAACTTGAGTCCCTTCAGGCTGACCGGGCCGAAAAGGTGGATGAACTCAATACCCGTCAGGAAGAAACCTCCAGCCGAAAATCGGAGATTGATGCCCGCATCGGCGAGCTTGACGGTCAGTTGGGAACAATGGCAAGCCAGCGTGGCAACCTGGTCGGCCAACTACCGACGCCCCTGCGCAAACGTTATGAATTGCTCTTGAACAGAAGGGCCGGCCTTGCCGTGGTGGAAGCGCGTAGCGGCGCCTGCCTGGGCTGCAACATGCACCTGCCGCCGCAGTTGTTCAACAGCCTGTTTGTCACGCAGGAAGTCCAATCCTGCCCGCATTGCAGCCGGCTGCTGTTTGTTGTCAGCCCCGCATAACAATCGACTTCAGGTTTCGTGGTCGGAGAGGGACAGGCGATCGCTGCCCGCCGAAGCAACCCATAGGGATGCCAAGGTGGGGGGAGGAAAGTCCGGGCTCCGCAGGGCAGGATGGTCCCTAACGGGGACCGGGGGTGACCCCAGGGAAAGTGCCACAGAGAGCAGACCACCCACCGTAGCCTTGTGCAAGGTGGGCCAGGGTGAAAGGGTGAGGTAAGAGCTCACCAGTGCCGACGGTGACGTCGGCAGCTCGGTAAACCCCATCCGGAGCAAGACCGAATAGGGGAGTGTTTGAGGGCGGCCCGCCCGAGACTCCCGGGTTGGTTGCTTGAGGCCGTCGGCAACGGCGGTCCTAGAGGAATGGTC
>PKTY01000246.1 GCA_002869725.1 Desulfuromonas sp.
TATCGAGGGCGATCAACACTGTCGGCCTGTGGTAGCGCTCGACCAGCCGGCTAGCGACAATGCCGATCACCCCCTGGTGCCAACCGGCAACGGCCAGGACAATTGAGTGGGTCAGTTCCGGGTTGAGGTCAGACAGAGCCTGTTCCGCCAAACGAAAGGTCTGATCTTCGAGTTCGCGGCGCTCGCGGTTACACTGATCGAGGTGGCGGGCGGTGGTCATCGCCTGAAGCAGATCCTGCTCGAGCAGGAGATCGACCCCCTGGCCGGCACCCTCAAGACGGCCGGCGGCATTGAGCCTTGGCGCCAGCTGATAACCGACCACTCCGGCGTTGACCCTGCCAACCCCGGCAACCTGCTTGAGAGCCCTTATCCCCACCCGGCTTCCTGCGTCGAGCAGCGCCAGCCCGGCACGGGACAGCACCCGATTCACTCCCTGCAAGGGGACCAGGTCGGCGATGGTCCCCAGGGCCACCAGGTCGAGCTGATGGCGCAGGTCGGGTTCGCGCCGCCCCTCAAACCAGCCCAGCTCACGCAAACGCTTGCGCAGAGCTACCAGCAGGAAAAAACCGACCCCGACTCCGGCCAGAGTCGAAAATATTTCGCACTGAGGATCACATTGGGGGTTGACCAGGGCAAAGGCTTGCGGCAGCCGCTCTGGTGGTTGATGGTGGTCGGTGATGATCAGGTCGAGACCGAGTTCTTTGGCGAGCCCGGATTCGGCCTGGGCAGAGACACCGCAGTCAACCGAAACCACCACGCTCACTCCGGCTGCCGCCGCTTCACGTAGCGCCTCAGCCGACAGGCCATAGCCGTCGCGCAGGCGCAGCGGGATATGCCAGCAGACCTCCTTGGCGCCGAGAGCCCGCAGCCCTTCAACCAGCAGTGCCGTCCCGCTGATTCCGTCGACATCGTAGTCGCCGTGAACAGCGATTTTTTCGCCAGCCTGTAGTGCACAGACCAGCCGCTCGACAGCTTTGTCCATATCAGGCAGAAGAAACGGGTCGGGGAGATCAGCCAGCGCCGCCCGCAGATAGCCGGCAGCCTGCTGCGGGCCGATCCCCCGCCCGAGCAGCAGACGCGCCACCAGCCGAGACATTCCGTGCTGATCGGCCAGTTCCTTAACCGATGACGGATCGGCCGGCAACGATCTTGCGACCCAACGGCGTTCGCTTACGGGTTCCATTGGAGACCGGCATCGGCAGGAGGATCGACCATCACCGGGTCGACCAGAACCCGGCCGAGATAGTCGCTGCGCTGACCATCGTAGAACAGACTGTCGAACTGGCCTGATTCAACGTCCTCCCAGTAGTTTTTCGCCAAATGGATGTCTTCAGGCACTTCTTCGCCGAGCACGACCTGGTACTCGCGCGCTGGCCCAAAATGATTGGCTTCGATCCGGTAATCCTGCGGGTGGGAAGTAACAAACAGGTTGATGCGGTTGCCGGCGAAACGATTGTTATGGATCACCGGGGCACCGAGATGAAAGCGGATTGCCGACTGGTTGTTGCGCAGCAGATTGTTGACGATATGAATCCGGCTGTTGTTGAAACGAATCCCGACCCGGTTGTTCTCAAACAGAGATTGTTCAACGGAGAGTCTGGCATCACGACTGTGAATGGCGCTGTCGGCCTGACGGAAAACACAGTAACGGAATAGAGCCGCAGAACTCCCCTCGATATTGACGGCTCCCCAAGCCCCAGGCAGGGCCAGCTCGTCATCGGCTCGAAAGATGATCGGTGCCGCGGGGCTACCGACCGCGCTGATGCGGCCGCGCACGATCAACTCGCTGCCGGGAAAGTTCGGATGATCCTGTAGCAGATCGCTTGAATCAGCAACGAAGCGGACGATTGTGCCGGGAGCAATGGTCAGGAACGCATCTTCGGAGACCACCACATCTCCGGCCAGGCGAACCTCCCCAGACCAGTAGAGTTCACCATGCAGCTCTCCGCGAAGCGGTGGCGAAGGGGCAAGGGGCAGGCAGCCGACCAGCATCAGGCATAGCAGCAGAAAACCGTTGATCACCCATCCACAACACTGTCTCATCAGCTTCGGCCTGAATCGCGACCGGGCCGGAGACAGTCTCCGGCCCGGTCGGCAAGACGCTCAATTTACTACTGTTTTGGCAATTCCGGGTGGGTCTTGAGGAATTCCAGTTCCTGGCGAATCCGATCGGAACCGGGGCCGGTCGGATTGATCTCGAGAAAACGGGTCCAGGCCTCCTTGGCCTTGGCAAAATCCTGCAGGTCGTGACGATAGACAATCCCCAGGTTGAACAGGCTGGTGGAGTGAGAGGGATCAACCTCGATCGCTTTTTCGAAGTTGGCAATAGCTCGATCGAACCAGCCGAGGCGGCGGAACATCACCCCCTGATCGGTGAGTACATTGGCATCGTTGCCGTTCAGTTCGAGAGCCTTGTCGTAGGCCTCAATAGCGCTCATGAACTGGTTGGCGTCGAAATATTCGTTACCCAGGGCAACCCAGGCCTGGCGATTGTTCGGGTCGCTGGCCACGATGCTCTTCAACTCGTTGAGCTTCTGCTGCATGTTGACCGCCGGCATCTGCTGAACAGGAGCACCGGCCGCGGACGGCTTACCAACAGGGCCGGTGGACGTTTTCTGGCCGATCAACAGGCCGATGACCAGACCGGCAACCAGTGTGACAATTCCAACGAGAATCGTTTCTTTGTTCATGAAGCACTCCTTGACGTAGCTGCCGCGGGGCGACGCCCTTTGCGGTATTCATCCCAGAAAATCAAGACCGGGCTTGCAACAAATATCGACGAGTAGGTACCGACCAGAATACCGATCAGCAAGGCGAAAGCAAAATTGTGAATAACCCCGCCGCCGAAAATGAAGAGGGCCAGCACCACCAGCAGGGTCGTTCCAGAAGTCAGGATGGTGCGCGACAGGGTTTCGTTGATAGAGCGGTTGATGACTACCAGGAAGCCACTTTTCTGGTGCTTGCCGAAATTTTCGCGAATCCGGTCGTAGACAATGATCGTGTCATTGAGGGAGTAACCGATAATGGCGAGGAAAGCAGCGATGATCGGCAGGTCGATCTCCCGACCGGAGATCGAGAAGGCGCCGAGGGTGATCAGCACGTCATGAACCAGGGCGACAATTGCCCCCACCGCGAAACGGAATTCGAAGCGCCAGGTGACATAGGCCAGGATGCCGAGCATGGCGTAGAAGATGGCGAGCAGCCCTTTCTGGCGTAAATCCTTGCCGACCTGAGGCCCGACCATCTCGACCCGACGCAGGTCGACCTGATCCTTGCCATAGTTCTTCTCGAGATCAGCGGAGATCAGCCTTGAGAGCGCCTTTTCCCCCTTGCCGCTCGATTCCTGCACCCGGACCAGAAACTCATTGGGGTCATCCCCGAAACGCTGCACCACGATCGCACCGAGGTTGAGGTCATCGAGGGCGGCCTTGATCTTGCCAGCATCGGTGGCTTGAGTAAACTTAACCTGAACCAGGGTGCCGCCGGCGAAATCGATCCCGTAGTTCGGACCACCCTGGACAACCAGCGAAGCCAGGCCGACCAGGATCAGCACCGCTGAGAAGAGTGCGGCCAGCTTGCGCTTGCCGACAAAATCGAGATTGATATCAGACTTGATGATCTGCATGTCAGTTCTCCTAGATGCTCAGGCGGTCGATGGCACGCCGACCCAGGAAGAAGTCGAAGATCACCCGCGACACAAAAATGGCGGTGAACAGGGAGGCGATGATCCCGACCGAGAGGGTTACGGCAAACCCCTTGACCGGCCCGGTGCCGAACTGAAACAGCACCAAGGCAGCGATCAGGGTCGTGACATTGGCGTCGACGATGGTCAGAAAAGCCTTGCTGTAACCGGCGTCAAGGGCTGCCTTGGCCGTTCGCCCGAGTCGCAATTCCTCGCGGATACGTTCAAAAATCAGCACGTTGGCATCGACCGCCATGCCGACGGTCAACACGATCCCGGCAATCCCCGGCAGGGTCAGGGTCGCCCCGAACAGGGCCAGCATCGCCAGAATGAACAGCAGGTTGAGCACCAAGACCAGGTTGGCGACCAGGCCGGAGAGCTTGTAGTAGACAAGCATGGCTAGCACCACCAGCAGGCCGCCGATCAGCACCGAGAGAATCCCCTGGTTGATCGAGTCCTGGCCGAGGGACGGTCCAACGGTGCGGTTTTCCAGGATATCGACCGGTGCCGGCAAAGAGCCGGCGCGCAACACAATGGCCAGATCGGTCGCTTCCTGTTCGGTGAAGCTGCCACTGACCTGGGCGCTCCCCCCCGAGATCCGTTCACGAATCACCGGTGCGGAGTAGACGGTGTCATCGAGCACGATCGCCATGCGCCGACCAACATTGGCCGCGGTGATCTGGTCAAAACGTTTGGCGCCGACCGCATTGAAATCGATGGAAACATAAGGATCGTTGAAACGGGTGTCGATGCGCACATTGGCGTCACTGAGCAGGTCACCGGTCAGCACAGTCTTGCTCTCGACCACGATCGGAGTCTCGCTGAAGGTACCGGTCCGCGCATCACCACGACGTTCATAGAGCAACTGCCCCCCGGGGGGGAGTTTTCCGGCAATCGCTTCCTGGGGATTGGCGTCCTCGATCACCATCTTGAACTCGAGACGCGCGGTCTTCCCGAGCAGGTCGATAGCCCGCTGCGGATCCTTGACCCCGGGCAACTGGATCAGGATACGATTGTCGGACTGGCGCTGCAGGGTCGGCTCACTGACCCCGAACTGGTCGACACGATTGCGCAGGGTCTCCAGAGCCTGGCGAATGGCATACTCCTCGACAGCCGCGATCTCGTTGTCGCTCAAGCGGTAGTTCTTCTGGATATAGCCGCCGACGCTTTCGACCGTGAGCGTTTCCAGGCTAGGGAAAGAGTCTTCCATCAACTGGTCGACCTGCCGTGCGGCCTCTTCATCGTAAACAGTGATGATCACCCGGTCTCCCTGGGCCCGCTCCACCCGTTTGTAGATGATATCCTGTTCACGCAACAACTCCTCGCTCTGGTCGATGATGGTGTCGACACGGCTCTCCACCGCCTTGTCGACATCGACGCCGAGCACCAGGTGCATACCACCCTGCAGGTCGAGCCCGAGGTGAATCGGGTCGACTGCCTTGCGCCAGAACTCCGGCAACTCTTCTCCGACCAGAGTCGGCGCCAGAGAAGCCAAAGCCAGGATCAGACAGGCCGCAACCACGCCAGCGCGGATCTTGAGGCTACTTGACATGATGTCTTCCGTCTCCTTTCAACCACTGGACCCTTCCGTTTCAGGATCTCAGCAAGGCCTGTTGATCAGTCTTTGGCTTCCACCTGCGTCGCCTTGGTGGTCAAAATCGAGTTACGGTTGAGGCGAATTTTGACCCCCGATGAGATCTCCAGGGTCAAAACCTCTTCCTGCACCGCAACCACCTTTCCGTGGATTCCCCCGGCCGTGACCACTTCATCCCCGGCCTTGAGCGCCTCAATCAGCGATTTGTGCTGTTTGGCGCGCTTCTGCTGCGGCCGGATCAGCAGCAGGTAGAAGATGCCAAACATAACCAGCAGCATGACGACCCCTTCCAGGCCGCCCCCCTGCTGTCCCTGGCCACCGGCCATGGCGTAAGCGTTGGTAGCAAACATGCGCAATCCTCCTCTGAA
>PKTY01000145.1 GCA_002869725.1 Desulfuromonas sp.
TAATCGTGGCCAGAGACTGGGTGTCGAGTTTGACTCCCGTTACATCCAGAGTGATATCGACCCCACTGGCATTCCAGAAGCGGGAGTTCTCTCGAACCTTGTGGTGATACGGGGCGTCGATGAAGACCCGGATCAGAACCGACTCGGCATGATCGTCGAAATCGTATTTGACCACCTGGCCAACCTTAATGCCGCGATAGTAGACCGGCGAACCGATATCGAGAGACCCAAGGTTCTTGGCTTCCAGGATAAAATGACGGCCCGGCAACCCTTCGGTCAACACCGGAGGAGCCTCCAACCCCTTTAAGTCGTGTCGCTCCCGACCTTCCAGGGAGGGGCTGCAACCGATATAGACCCCTGAGAACAGAGTCCCCAACCCAGAGACCTCGCCAGCAGCGACCCGTGCCCGTACCACCCAGAAGCGTGTGTTTTCAGTCAGGTAATGCTCGGCATCCCTTTGCATCTCAGCCGTCACAATAACTCCGGAGAGATCGTTGAGCAGTTCGATCCGGACAACCTTGCCGATCTCGACATCCTTGAACTTGATCAGGGTCTTGTCTGCTTCGAGGCCGTCGGCACTGGCGAAGGTGATCGTAATAGTCGGACCTTTTTCGGCAGCAGCTTTGTAGGCCAACCAACCGCCGATCAGCAAGGCAATGAGCGGCACCACCCAGATCACCGAAAAGCTTTGTTTGGTCTGCACCAACGCCTTAGGAAGCTGTTCCTCAGTGGTCGCCTGGTTGCGCTCGTCACTCATGGGCTTCCTCCACTGCATCCCAGATCAGTCGCGGGTCGAAGCTTTCGGCTGCAATCATAGTGATCACCACAACAGCCGCGAAGTAGACTGCAGCCGGCCCGGCTTCCACGTCTCCGAGGATTCCAAGTTTTACCAAGGCGACCATAATGGTCACGACGTAAATATCGAGCATCGACCAACGACCCGCCGCTTCCGTCATCCGATACAACAGTGTCCGATCTTTAGGCCGCCAAACCGATTTGATTTGGACGGATAGCAGCAGATAGATCAGGATGGCGAATTTCATAAAGGGGACGAAAATACTGGCCGTGAAAATGATCAGGGCGATCCCCCATGATCCATCCTGGAGAAACGAGATGATCCCGCTCATGATCGTGTCCATCTGCTTGTCACCCAGTGACGAAGTGACCATCATTGGCAGAAGGTTGGCCGGAATATAGAATACCATGGCGGTGAGAACCAGAGCCCAGGTACGGGCGAGGCTTCTCGGTTTACGCTGGACGAGACTTGCGCCACAACGCGGACAGAAGGCACTTTGCCAGCCGCTTACTGCCGGCCAGCGACTCAACAGGTGACAGTCAGGACAACCGACCAGGCCAAGTTTCCGAGCCGTAGCGAAACACGACATCACCCATCTCCCCCGAGTTGTTCCCAAACCAAATGGGCATCGACCGCTGAAACGGCAAACGTCAGCACAAAGGTCAGCAACCCGAAAGCGGTAACAGCCGGACCCGGCATAATTGTCGCCATCTTGCCGAGTTTGACCATGGCGACCAGAATGCCAAGCATGTAGATCTCCATCATACTCCATGGTTTGACATGCTGAAACAGACGGAATACCGGTATCGCGTATTTGAAACGCACCTTACCTTTCAACGACGTGAACACATAGAGCAGCCCACCCATCTGGATCAGGGGAATCAAAACACAGGTCATGAATACCAGGACAGACAAGATGGCCTCATCCTGCTGATAAAGCTGGCGCACACCGGTTAACAGGGCTGTTTCCTGGACAACTCCCCCTTTCTGAATCTCCAGAAAAGGGAAAGTCATGGCCACGACATAGAGGACTAGTCCGGCCAGAGTCCAGGCCAGAGTCCGATTGATGCTGTCAGGCTTGACACGCAAGAGAATCGCGCCACAGCGCAAGCAACGCGCAGTGGCTTTAGGGTGGAGTGGTGGGATCTTCTGAACAAGGTCACATTGGTGACAGGCGACCTGATGCATGGGCACACCCCGGCCGAAAAAAGCTGAGCGGAGGAAGGCGGACCGCTCAGGGTAAGGTTACCCTCGTCACAAGCTAACAATCCCGAGATCAGCGCGCGCAGTCCGCAGGATCACCGGCCAGTTTGGCTAAGGCATGTGGCAGGGCTGGTAGGAGCACTTCGAGATTCTCCCTGGCACCGCGCGGACTGCCGGGGAGGTTGACAATCAGACAGTGCCCGCGCACCCCAGCCACCGCCCGCGACAGCATGGCATGAGGGGTTTTCTGCAGGCTGGCCATCCGCATCGCCTCAGCCATCCCTGGAACCGGATAGTCTAGAACAGTGGCCGTTGCCTGAGGGGTGACATCCCTTGAGGTCAGACCGGTTCCGCCGGTGGTCAGGATCAGGTCGAGGCCTGCCAGATCGACCCAGGACGCAAGAGTGGTACGAATCTGCTCAAAATCGTCGGCGAGGATCTGGTAGTGTTCGATCGTCCCCAGGTCGGCAACCAGCCTGCGAACTTCGCTGCCGCTTTCATCAACACGCTTGCCGACAGCACCCTGGTCCGAAAGGGTCAGAATCCCTATGCGGTAACCGTTGCCGCCCATTAGTCGACCGTATCCGTCGAAACGAGCTGAATCCGGTCACCGACCTTGACCAAACCTCCTCGCTTAACCACAGCGAAAATCCCCTCACGTGGCATGACGCAGTCCCCTGCCTGGTAGAAGATGGCACAGCGCTCATGACAGACCTTGCCGAGTTGGGTCAATTCGAGCAAGGCCGTCTCGCCGATCTGCAGGCGACTGCCCACTGGCAGATGGCAGAGATCAAGACCCCTGGTGGTCAGGTTCTCGGCAAAGTCACCGGGGCCGACATCAAGTCCGGCAGCACGCATCTTGGCGATGCTCTCCTCAGCCAGCAGGCTAACCTGGCGATGCCAGTCGCCGCCATGGGCATCCCCGGCAAGGCCAAAACCGACCACCAGTTCGGCCGCTCCGACATCGGTCTTGCGCTCCCCTTTATTGCGACTGGTACAGACGGCAACAATCTCGCCCGTCTTCTCGGGAAAGCTCATCCCCCCTCCCTTTTCTGGCGGTTCTCGAACTCCTTGCGTGCGGTGGTAACAATCACCGTGGCTACGCCCTTGCTGCGCATCAGGTCCTTAACATCTTTGGTATTCAGCAACGAAATCAGTCGCATCGCTTTGGGTGCCGGAGTCTTCGGGTGTGTCGCAAGGGCTTTTTTGATCTCGTAGAGCTTCATCCAGTCCTTGTTCAGGAGAATCTGGCGAATCAGGTCGTCACTTGAAGTTTTGTTCTTGGCAATCATCAGCACTTCGCCATCGGAGATGCGCGGGTTCTTGATGACCGCCCCCTGAACCAACTTGTTGGAATCTTTAATCAGGATGCTGCGCCACTCTTTATCGCCGGTCAAACCGATCTTGATCTTGTCGGCGACCCGCAGGTTGAGGGCGAGTTGAAATTTTGAGGCCCCTTCCTCTTCGGCTTCGGCCATCAGGGCATTGACATCAACATCCTCAGCCTCTTCAGCCCCCTCACTTTCTTCGCCAGCTGCAGGGGGAGCCTGGGGTTGCTGGAGAACTGCAGGCGCATGAGGGTTACGCCCCATGGCTGCGCGAATTTCCTCTGCATCAGGGGACTGCTCAATCTGTTCAGCGAGGCTATCCAGCACAGCTGCGTCAGCTTTCTCGGCCAGATGAATCAAAACCTCTCGGCTGGTCACTGGATGGCGGATAATCGCCTGCATCACAACGACGCTGGACAATCTGGCTCTCACCAACAGGTTGATCAACTGTGGTTGTAGTGCTTCGTCAGCCAGCACGACAAGCAGTTGCTGCTCGGGCAGAGCACGTAGAGTCTGTACTGCGGCACGTTTGATCTCGGCGTCGCCACTACTGCAGAGAAACAACAGACAGGTCAGCAGATCTTTGCCCTCAAGAGAAACTGCCCCCCGTGCGGCCTTCAGTTGAAGGTCACGGGGAGCAGTTTTACTCACGATTTTGGCCACTTGAGGTGAGACCTTCAAGCGCACCACGTTGGTTTCACCTTGCGTCATGATGAAACAATCTCTACTTGGTTTTAACGACCGACACCTTGATCCCGGCATCGGCCATCCGAACAGCTTCTTTCTGAGCCTGATCGCGGGTCGCAAATTCTCCGAAACAGATGCGGTTCAAGGTCCTGACCACTTCAATCTGTCTCAGTTCGGTCTTGATCCCTTCTTTTTCAAAGCGCTGCTGCATACTGCGCACATTGTCCATATCGACAAAGGTTCCTGCAAAAACTTCGTAGGCGTCTGCAGAGGCCATACTGAAAGCCCCCGGCTCGATCGTCCGGGCAAATTCAAGCATCTTCTGGGCCTCCGCCTGGGGATATGAGCCAAGGCTCAGGCGGGTCATAGAGACCTTTGCCTTGACCTGCGTCAGGATCGGTTGATACCCGTGCTGGCTTAACGACCGTTCCAATCGACGGACGTTTTCATCCAGCAAGTAGGATCCTGCGTCCAAGGTGTAGCGACCGGCAGCTTCGGTCTTGACCGGGATGGATATGGCTGGCACGGAAGCTTTAACTACTGGACTTGTCGACTTGGTTTCGGCTGTTTCAGAAGCCGCTGGCGACTTGCCCTCTGCTGGAGCTTTGACGGGCTGCTGGGCTGCTGGCGGTTTCGATGCATCTGCCTCGACCTTGGGTGCGGCTATTTTATCACTCACCGTTGGCGGCGGGACCGCCACGGCAACCGATTTCTGTGCGCCATTCGCTTCAGTCTTTTGATTGGCGGCAGTTTTTGTCTCTGCAACTTTCGTTTGCGCAGGCTGGGTCGCTGCCGGTTTGGGTGGCAACGAGACGGTTTTCTTTACCGGCTCAGCCTTTTTGGCTTGAGCCTGCTGCTTGGCGGACTCAGGAGAGGTCCCACCAAGCCCCATGAAGTAGTAGGCACCACCACCGCAGAGCACGACCAGTAACAAGACCAGCAGCAACAACCGGGTCCGCGAACTGCCATCGCCAGCCCTCTTGGGTCTGGCTTCCTTCGGCGCAGGGGCCTCATCAACTGTTCCCTGCTCCGCTTCGGGTTCAGCTGGCGAATCCGCCGAAGTCTCCGACTCTGCAAAAAGCGCGTTCAGGTCGGACTTCGGCGCGTCTTGCTGTTCTTCATCGAAAAACGTGAAATCATCCTTGTCTGGCATAGTTCAACTCCCGGAACGGATCAGGTCAGTCCTCATCCTTCTTGAATTCTTCCAGCAGCTTGGCGGTCATGTGGGAAGGAACCTCCTCGTAGTGGGAAAATTCCATGGTAAACAGGCCCCGGTCTGAGGTCATCGAGCGCAGCTCAGGCGCATATTTGAGCACCTCAGCCATCGGCACCTGGGCCTTGACCAGCTGACTGTTCCCCTGGGGGTCCATGCCGAGAACCTTGCCGCGGCGCTGATTCATGTCACCGATCACATCTCCCACACAATCGTCGGGAACCGTGATCTCCATCTCCATGATCGGTTCGAGTAAAATCGGATTGGCAGCCAAGGTCGCTTTCTTGTAAGCCTGGGAACCGGCAATCTTGAAAGCCATCTCCGAAGAATCGACCGAATGGTGGGAACCATCGAACAGGGTCACCTCGAAATCCTGCATCGGGAAACCAGCCAACACCCCCTTGCGCA
>PKTY01000164.1 GCA_002869725.1 Desulfuromonas sp.
AGGAGATGCTCAGCGGCTTGAGACGGATATCGTTGCCGACCTCTGTTCCGGCAAAAGTTGCTTCATCACGGAAATCGCGATAATCGAGTCCTAGGCTCACCCGCTGCTGAAAGCTGCCACGCCGAGCCAAGTTCCAATTGTAATGGATCCCGGCGAGAACACCCTTACCGCGAATTTCCAGATCGGCAAGCCCCTGTGTCGTCTGCCCGGAATCGACATCGGAGTAGGCGGCAAAAAGATCGACTGAATCGCCGAGGCTATAGAGGGGGATGCGATAGCCGAGCCCCACCACACTAATCTCCGAAGGGTCTTTGGGCGATGTTGTGTACTGCATGCTGAGCAGGTGGTCGAGGTTGAACAGGTTGTTATGGCGGAAGGTGACACCGGCGCGGTATTTATCCGAGCCCGCAGTACCAGTGTCATCGACAAAAAACTCAAAATGCCAGGGGCGTTGGTCGACAACCTTCAGATCAGCCCTGACCCGGTTGGCGCTCGTTTCGGTATTCAGGAGCATTTTGACCTGTTTTGCCGGGTTTTCGTTGGCAACTTTCAGGTCAACCGAAATGTCATCGATGTTGGGGACCTGTCCAAGTTAAAGATGAGGGAGGCTGGTCAGAATATTCGATTGATCGAAGTAGCGGTTCCCACTGACAACAACGGAACTCAACCGGGGTTCGACAACATCCAGCCGCACTACGCCTTCGTTCAGACGTTGTTCAGGAAGAATCACGGCCACGGTCTTGAACCCCTGTGACCAGTAGTTGCTTTCCAGAAGTTCTATCGCCTGCTGTATGGTCGCAAACGATTTCTCTTCGCCTGTAAACGGTTCCAGCCAGCGTTCAAGCAGTTCCTGCTCGAAAAGGCTGCTGCCTGATACCTGATAGCTGCTGATGGTGAATGTGACCTCAGCCGTATCGCCCTCCATGGCACTGGAGATACTGGCAGCAAGCAGTGCGACACCAATGAACAACCCTCCTAAAAGGCTTTTCAACCAAACTCCCCTCATCCTCACCATGATTCCTCTCCAGTTGCCTGTTGATTAAGGCGGATAGAGCATGTCTGTTGCCGTACAACGGCTTCAGGTCATTTTTCGGTATATTGAAAGACCCCATCCCAATCTTCGGAAGGCGGGTCGGCACGAAAATGATCGATCCGACTTTGGTAAAGCCTGTAGAGTTGCTCCTTGTCCGGGGTGATCTTTTGAAGTCTCTGCAAGACCGCCTCGGCTTGATCCCACTCCCTCTCGCGGAAATGTTTGAGCGCCTCGGAGAAGAGACAGACCTCCTCGTCAATGCTCTCGGGGATCTCCGATTCCAAACCCAGCGGTTCGAATATACTGACAGACTGCTCCTTACCCTTAACCCGGATTCTATCAAGCTCCCTGGCGAAAACATCACCAACTGCGTCACGGGTCGAATCACTGATCAGAATGCCGACCCCGTAATTTTTGGTAATCCCCTCCAGACGGGAACCAAGGTTGACGGCATCACCGAGCACGGTATAGGCCATACGAAACCGCGACCCCATGTTGCCGACATTCATCGGCCCGGTATTCAGGCCGATACCGATATGAAGCTCAGGCCAGGAACGTCGCGCAAACTCGTTTCGCAGGTTGACCATGACCTTCTGCATTTCGAGCGCGGCCAGCACCGCATTCCTGGCATGGTCAGGATCATCGACCGGAGCCCCCCAAAACGCCATGATGGCGTCCCCGATATATTTGTCGATTGTACCACGATATTTTTGAATTACCTCCGTCATTGCTGACATATAGGTGTTCATTAATGCCGCCAGTTCCTTCGGCTCCAGGTGTTCCGAGATCGAGGTAAACCCCCTGATGTCTGAAAAAAGGACCGTCAGAACTCGGCATTGTCCTTCCGTGGTGAACGCTTCGGGGTTCTTGCTCATCTCGGCAACCAGTTGCGGGGGAACATACTGGCCAAACAGGCCGGTCACCTTGCGTTTTCCCAGAAACTCACAAATAAATCCGTAAGTCGAATTCCAAATAAAAACAAACAAGACCAGGGTCAAGCTGCTGGCCATGGGGAGGATCAAGTGGTCCTGCCAGGCCATCCAGGACATCAGCATGATGCTGCTCAGAGACAAGGCCGTAAGCATGATCGTGCCCAGAGGCCCCAAAACCGGCATCAACAGCGAGAGCAACAGTCCCAGGCTCAGCAACACGACAAACTCGGCTCCGCGTACCCAGCCGGGGCGATGCAGAATCGACTGATCGAGAATGCCCGATATCATGTTGGCGTGAATTTCAACTCCGGGGTAGACGGCATCGACAGGGGTGGCGCGTAAATCCATCAGCCCTGGGGCTGTGGTTCCGACCAAAACGACGGCTCCTGCCAGAAGATCCTGTTTTGTTCGCCTGTTCAGAATATCGGTAACAGAATAGTACGGGTAACTTCCCTTCCTGCCACGATAGGGGATCAAAGCACTGCCGAGTTCATCGACCGGAATTTTCAGGTCGGCAATTTCCAACCATTCAACCTGGCTGTAATCACTCTCGGATTGCTCCCGGAGAGGAGCGCCCGCAACCAAGGGAGGAGCCCAAAGGAGAGTGCGGGTCACGGCGAGCGAGAACGACTCGAAGTATTGGCCGTCATATTTCAACAGCATGGGGATTCTCCGGCAAATTCCATCCGGATCCGTCAGAGAATTAAAATATCCGCCACTGGCCGCACTGGACTGCAGGATCCCGAGATTGGCACCATAGCCATGCATCTCAAGGATCTGTCTGTTGTGCTGAGGAATCTCTGTTGAACTGAGAGCGGGAGGAGGGAGTTGACCGGAGACGAAACGATCGGCCTGGCCACGACGTTCCGTGAAATAATAGCCCAGGACGACCGGGCGGCCTTTCACAGACTCTGCGAACAGGCTGTCGTAGTCGAGTCTGCTACGCAGAGGTTCGAGGGTTTGCTGGAAGGTTTGGTCGTGTTGGAGAACACCGCCAGCCAGAGACTCCAGAAGGTCGAGACCGGACGATTCATCTTTCTCGGCAAAAACCACATCAAAGCCGACAACAGCGGCTCCATAATGATCGAAGAGGGTGTCGATCAGTTCCGCGAGACGGTTGCGACTCCACGGCCAGCGCCCTTCAGCGGCCAGGCTTTTCTCGTCAATATCGAGAATGACAACCCGATTATCCGTCTGGCCCGATGCAAAGAGAGTTAAGCGCTTGTCGTAAGTCCACCAGTCAAGCCGCTCGAAGAGCGAGAGGTGGATCAGTTCGGTGACATTAAGAAGCAGAACAAGGGTGAGGAAAAGCCCCGGCAATAATCGAACATAATGCTTTTGCAGGTAAGAAAAGATAATGTCCTCCCGAACCTTACAAAACGTGCTTCCAGACAACCTAGCCGGACTTTCAGGAGATGCTGAGATGGATTTTAACTCATATCATTCGTTTAGTCCAAAACATCTATCAAAAAATGTACTTCGACAAATATGCAACGTTTGAAGACACAGGAAGAGCAGATATTGAATAAAACAGGAAGAAGTATTTTGACGAGCCTTGATGACAGAGAGACGATTTTATAACAGATCAGTTAACGACGGATTTCAGGTAGCCAAGTTCGGCCAGCATTTTTTGAACTTCATCCGAAAGGTTTTGTTTAAGTTGATGCTTCGTGCAACTAGATACACGAGAGGACGGGGAGATCGAAACACCGCTCTGTTGTTCATAAGAGGCAACTATCCGACTACCGAGTGGTTCAAGTTTTAAGAATCGACAGATACCATTGAGGGTTGCCGCCGGGAAACTTACAAGATCTTCGTATCTGACTTCAAGGTACTTTTCCGGGTCGGCAGCAGCCCGGCTTTCAAGAATCAGCTTCAACCAGAACTCGGCCATCTGCGGGAAATCCCCCCAAAGAAGAGAGGCCGCTGAAGCAGCAACTTCGCGGCCATCACGAATCAGGTTGATTGTGGGCGATGAGCCGAGACAGGCCCTGAGCTCAACACCGAACCGTGGAATTTCCGGGGTCTTGTTGACCAGGCATCGCCCCGGAAGAGAGGCCCTGTGCAGACGGGACAGGCTCTCAATCAGGTTTCCTGTGGCACAGCTCAAACCCTCCGGCCCCGTACGTTCAACATCGCGTTGCCACAGGCCGGCGCAATTGAAAGCATCTTCAAGAGCGTACCCGACGAGATCCGCCCCGAGAGGATAGCGCTCGTGAGGCGCTTTACCGTTGTTCAAATGACCAGAGATTCGGGCCGCGGTCTGTTCCATATCCATGCGCATCCGCGCTGCGACAGCTGCAGCACTGAAGCCACGGGGGCCCTCTGCGGGAGCTGCCACCTCGGTTTCGAATGCGAGGGAGGCGTTGCCATGGACAATTTTCATCCATCGCAGTGGCTCGCAAAGGCACTTGGTTTCGTACCAAGTCGACACATCAGGGTGAAGCCCGAGCAGGTTGATCAGCAGTGTACTGCCGCTGCGAAAACCACCGACAAAAGTCAAATCGGGCGTGTCCACCAACGAGCAGGACGGTTTCATCGGAGAACCCCTCTGCCGTCAGGTAAAAAATTGTGCAGCAGAAAAACCGGGCGCAGCAAGGTCTTTGGCAGACAAGACCGGCTCAACACTCCCCGGCCACTCAATCGCGAGAGCAGGATCATCCCAGCGGATCGCCCTATCATGTTCGGGGGCGTAGTAGTCGGTCGCCTTGTAGAGAAACTCAGCGGCCCCACTCAGCACCATAAAACCATGGGCGAACCCCGGTGGAATCCACAGCTGGCGCTTGTTGTCGGCAGAGAGGAGTTCACCGACCCACTGACCGAAAGTTGACGACGACCTGCGGATATCGACAGCAACATCAAACACTTCACCGACCACGCAACGCACCAGCTTACCCTGGGCAGCCGGAGGCAACTGGTAATGGAGGCCACGCAGCACCCCGCGGGTCGAGCGGGAGTGGTTGTCCTGGACAAAGGTTACATCAAGGCCGGTCTTCTCCTGAAACAGTTTCTGGTTGAAACTTTCAAAGAAGAAGCCGCGATCGTCTCCAAAGACCTTCGGTTCAATCAGCAGGACATCAGGAATTATCGTCTTGAAAATATTCATGTCTCAGGCAGTATCTCTCAGTCGGCATTTTCGCTCCCAACCACCATCTCCAGGTAGTCGCGGTAGCTTGATTTAGGGGTGGCATCGATAATTTCCAGCATACGACCCCGGTCGATGTACCCTTTGCTGTAAGCGATTTCCTCAAGACATGCGATCTTCAGTCCTTGGCGAGCTTCGAGGGTGCCGATGAAATGACTGGCTTCGAGCAGGCTCATGTGGGTACCGGTATCGAGCCAGGCGATTCCCCGTTCGAGCTTCTCGACCATCAGTTCGCCACGGGACAGATACTCCATGTTGAGGTCGGTGATTTCCAGCTCTCCACGCGCCGAGGGGGTCAGCCCCCGGGTCAACTCGACCACCTTATCGTCATAGAGGTAGAGTCCCGGAACGGCGTAGTGGGATTTGGGCTTTTGTGGTTTTTCCTCGATACAGATTGCCTTTCCCTCCCGATCGAACTCAACCACCCCGTAGCGCTGGGGGTCGGTGACCGGATAGCCAAAGACCAGAGCACCGTTA
>PKTY01000086.1 GCA_002869725.1 Desulfuromonas sp.
CTGCATGGTCTTCAACTTTGGGTGGCTTTACCCGAAAAGGAGGAGCAGTGCGAGCCAGAGTTTTGCCATTATGAAGGAGACGACCTTCCGACTCTCGAGACTCAAGATAAAAAAATTAGAGTTATGATCGGAGAGGCTTACGGACTCAAATCAAACGTAAAGACCAAATCTCCCACGCTTTATGTCGATGCCTACCTAAAGGCCGGCTCAACTTTGTCGTTGCCCGAAAATTTGGCAGAGAGAGCCCTCTACTTGGTTTCCGGTAATGTCACCAGCAGGGGAACGTCTTTGCCTTTACACTCCATGGCGATCTTCAATCAAGCCAGCGACATCAAAATTACTGCACATGAGGATAGCCACCTGATTATTATTGGAGGCACACCTCTGGGGAAACGTACCGTCTGGTGGAATCTTGTTTCAAGCCGTAGGGAACTTATCGAACAAGCCAAAGCGGATTGGCAGGCAGGACAGTTTCCCATGGTCCCAGGTGAAACCGAGTCCATTCCTTTGCCGTAGCTGTACAGTAGGGCCTAAAGATTCTATGGGAACCTCAACCATAAACGGTTGGGGGTTTTCTTGTAAATCCTACCCCTGAAAATTTTCCTCAATGGCCAGACAGACTTTCAGAAGACCTTCAGAAGTATTGATCCCCTGCAAAAAAAGAAAGCCGACACAGAGAGGACGCGACATTTCAGTATTTTTTGGATGATGATTTTCTGTCGCATCCCACAACCTTTAAGCTTTGGCATCCGCAATAAGGCGTGACTCAACAACCTAAAATCGGGCAGCAGTAAATCAGCTAACCTGACAGATCGGCACCTTTTCACCAGTGCTTTCCTGCAAAAAATCTTTGCCCCACTGGCTCATTAGTTCAAGAATCGGAACCACACTCTTCCCCTGCTCAGTCAGCGAGTATTCGACTCTCGGTGGAACTTCGGCGTAAACCTGTCGGTGTACCATCCCGTCGGCTTCCAATTCGCGCAACTGCTGGATCAACATCTTCTGGGTGACTTTTGCCAAACGTCGCTGCAATTGGCTGAAACGCAGAGTTTTGTAACTGAGGTGCCAGAGGATAAGCGGTTTCCATTTACCGCCAATTACATCCAAGGTAACTGAAACGGTACAGCGATAATTCTCAATATCAGCCATAAAATCTCCAAAATTCCCGATAGTATCCTTTTGGTTACTACCATACATAAAAGTATGTACTTGTTTTAAAAAGTGTTTGTGATTATCTTTTAAGCGATCTGTGAACAAAAAGCAACTGACCTATTATGAAGGCAAAGGAGGTAAACAATGGCTCAGAAGTTTAAGGCATTTCAGGTTGAGCAACCGGAAAAGAAGGTTTTTACCCGTAATATCGTCACTCGTACCACTGATGACCTGCCGGAAGGCGAGCTACTGGTCAAGGTTCACTACTCATCTCTTAACTTTAAAGATGCGCTCTCGGCGACGGGTAACCCAGGGGTCACACGTAATTTCCCACACACTCCCGGCATCGACGCGGCAGGTGAAGTGGTTGAATGTTCAGATGACAGCTTTAGCGCCGGGGATAAAGTGATTGTCACCAGCTATGATCTAGGCATGGAAACCGACGGAGGCTTCAGCCAGATGATCCGGGTGCCAAGCAAATGGGCCCTAAAATTACCGGAAGGTTTGAGTCTGAAGGAGAGCATGATACTTGGCACTGCCGGATTAACAGCGGCGATGTAGGTTCAGGAGTTGATCAACAACGGGGTTACTCCGGAATCAGGGCCGGTTCTGGTAACTGGAGCAACCGGTGGAGTCGGTAGCTTGGCCGTGGCGATTCTGGCCAAGGCGGGTTTTCACGTCACCGCGGCAACTGGAAAATTAGAAGAAACCGATTACCTCAAAAGTCTCGGAGCAGCCGAAGTGCTCGAGCGTGCCGCTGTCACTGAAGGCTCCGAACGCCCGATGATGAAAACCAAGTGGGCTGGAGTGGTCGATTGTGTCGGTGGTGAAACCCTGTCAGCTGCACTGAAATCAACCAACTACTGCGGAACTGTTACTTGTTGCGGCTTGGTCGGTTCTCCCGAGCTTTCGGTCAACGTTTTCCCCTTTATCTTGCGAGGCGTCCGCCTGATCGGGATCGATTCGGTCGAGGCTCCTATGGCTTCGCGCCTCAAAGTGTGGCACATGATGGCCAGCGACTGGAAGTTGAACAACATGGAGACAATGATTGACGAGATTACCCTTGACGGGCTGGATGAAAAGATCCAGTCGATTCTCAAGGGCGGGCTGAAACGGCGTGCCCTGATTAACCTGCTCAACAGTTAATCGCCTGAACGTAGCAATGAGGGAGCATTCAAGAAAGCGTAGAGTGCCTATATTTCGGCAAAAACAATGAGGCCCTCGGAAATTCATTCCAAGGGCCTCGCGTTAAACAATGTCCGCTGAGGTTGGCGGATTAAATTTTGGATACCCCAACTGAGCCGCTGCAGGTACTTCTCTAGCCACTTCGAAATTCAGGCAAAAAGATCGACAACCAGAATATAATCAAGAAGTTAACGCGACCGCCAGTCACAGTGGCCGGATCAAGCAGCAAACGAAATATTTTAGTTGACATATCTGACGAAAACGGTAAACTATTAACCAACAGAGCAAACCTCTTCATGATTACCTCCTAAAACCCAAACCCGTTGCCCCGCAGCCCCTCCATTCTGCGGGGCTTTTTTTGTTGTGAATTAGTGACGATTAGGTGGGATGCAAAGAAGAACGTTCCTCAGGACTCTTAATGCTCGACATGAATCACATGGCCACCCAGTCATCTCGGGTGGCCATGTGTTAGGCTGATTTATATTTGTTTGTGAGATCAGACTTACAGTTTGGACGCAAGGTAAGCTAGTGCCGGCCAAGCGATGAGGACCGCTGATACAAAGGCGAAGACGCCGAGGATGCCCATAACGGTAACGGTGTAACTGGTTTTGACTACATTGACGATATTGGCGGCTGCATTCATGATAGGCTCCTTTTAAGTTGACTCCCGAAAGGGGGTAAGGTTGATGAATAGTACGGGTTAAAAGTTTCCTTGGATTAGCCAAGCAGACGCGAGGCGATGTAGGCCAAGGCCGGCCAAGCGATCAGTACTGCAGAGAGAAAGGCGAAGATGCCAAGGAAAGCGATGACGAAGACGATGTATGTGCTTTTTATGTTTTCGGTTATTTTGGCTTGGTTTTTCATGACTACCTCCGCCTTGCTTAATTTTTGCTAATGATTGTTGTTTATAGATATACCATTAGCGGGGGCTAACGTCAAGCGAGAACGGTGAATTTTTTTTAATATTTTTTAAAAAAATAATTGTATTTAATTTCAGGGTGTTGCAGATTTATTAGCGCGCAATAATTCTTTGTTTTATAAGTAGTCTTTCTTAAAAATGTAAGATTTATACCTAACGAATATTGATCTGTGAGGTTACGAAGGTTAGCGAGAGGCAAGCAGCAAGGGGAATGAGATGCGACTGATGACCGTCCACGCTCCCATGCCAGGCTCCAGTTCCCTCCGAAGGAGAGCTTCTTCGGCGTCCTCAAAACGGAACTGATTGATTGTCTGAAGTATCGGACTTGGTAAGAAGAAACAGCGACTATCAGGAAATTCATCGAGGTGTTCTACAGCCGGAAGAGACGACACGCCAGCTTGGGCAACCTATCCCCCGCGGCCTACTGGAAGAAAACCATCATGAGGCAAGAAACTGCATAACCAACTTATAGTCCACTATTGCGGACCTACCTCAGCTCCATAGAGAGAAGTCTCCCCAGTTCATGAACCGTGCTTCCCGAAATCGCCTGAACCTCCGACACATTCGCCTGTTCGATAGCGACAGCTTGTTTGATAGGATTGCCCGATCCGTTTGCCGTGCTGGTTGCTTACCACGCAAGGAACTATATGAGGCCTGGGAGGTCGCTCGTCGGGTGCGACGTCGTTTTCGTGGGGGTCGCGTAGTCGAAATGGCCTGCGGACATGGCTTACTAGCCCATATCATGTTGCTACTCGATGCCACATCCCCGGAGGCGCTGGCCGTCGATCTAAGACTTCCGCCGAGCGCAACCGCTCTGGCTGCTGAGTTACAGGAGGACTGGCCACGATTGCAGGGACGGGTAACATTCGAGGAGAAGGAGGTTGAGCAGATCAAGTTGACTCAGGAAGATGTTATTGTCTCGGCCCATGCCTGCGGGGCACTGAGTGATACCATTCTGACTCAAGCCGTCAATGCTGGCACCAAGGTTGCCATCCTCCCCTGCTGCCATAATCTTGATGTAAATGACACTGGTTCCTTGCTGGGATGGATGGATGGTTCGCTGGCAATCGATGCTACTCGAGTGGCACGCCTGCGGCAGGCAGGGTATCGGGTTTGCACACAGACTATCCCGGGCGACATCACGCCAAAGAATCGTCTTCTACTAGCCGAACCGGAGTGACAGGCTCCTCCCTCCGCAGCGACTGTTCAATTTCAACAGGTAAATTTCTGAGACGTTGAGAGTTGCCTTCTGTTTTCTCCTACCTTTAGAATACATATGATAAGCTGAGCATTACTTACAATAGGACTTGTACAAAGTGCCGGCTCATGGCTACGCTCGCTGTTACCATTGAATCTGCTACACAAACCTGGTAACGGATTACTTAGAAAGAAAAGATTCGCTTAAGGAGAAGAGACATGGATGTAACTGAAAAAGTTCTTGAAGTCATGCGCTCCCAAGGGGAGCCCCTCAACGCGGGTAAAATTGCTGAACTTGGAGGGCTTGACCGGAAGGAAGTCGATAAGGCGATGGCAAAACTGAAAAAGGAAGAGAAGATTGTCTCGCCGAAACGATGCTACTGGACTCCTGCCTGAGTCGATAGCTTTCAAGATCTGACATATAGAAAGGCACCACCTGCTAATTCAACAGAATGAGCAAGCAGGACTCGAACTCATAAGTTGCTGATATTTCGGCTTTTTGAGAAAATCGTCACTAACGATCATCCTACAAAACAAATAAAAGGCCGATTTCATTGATGAAATCGGCCTTTTGAATTACTGGCTTCCCGAGCGTTACGCTCTGCAAAATTTTGTCACATATACTTTTATGTTTAAAAAGGTTCCAATCAACAAAACTCAGCCACAATCAGCATCACTCTTAGGAAATATACCAGGGGAACCTTATTTCAAGGCCCTAAATCAGGAGTATAATTTTCTGTAATAATGGGGTTTGGTCATCTCTAAATCACTACTTGAAGACTCGTTGAGACTTAATAAGCTTCAATCACCTCCAAACTCGGTTGGAAGAATAACCCTTACCTTGGTGTATTCCCCTTCAATGCTTTCAATATTGAGAGATCCATCATGTTTTTTGATTATATCATTAACGATAGATAGCCCAAGTCCAGTCCCTTCGCGTGCTGTTTTGGTGGTGTAAAATTCTTCTGTTGCGTTTTTAATCACTTCAGCAGACATCCCGACACCTTTATCATAAACCTCTATCACCAAATTGAGTTTATTGTTAATATCTATAGATGAAACGTTAACAAAAACGATCTTTCTATCTTTTGTAACATTTTTATAGCGA
>PKTY01000372.1 GCA_002869725.1 Desulfuromonas sp.
GACCAAGGATTACGAGTGCAATTGCGGTAAGTACAAGCGCATGAAGCACCGTGGCATTGTCTGCGAGAAGTGTGGTGTCGAGGTCATCCCCAGCAAGGTTCGCCGTGAGCGCCTTGGGCATATTGACCTGGCCTGCCCGGTGGCCCATATCTGGTTCCTCAAGTCGCTGCCGAGCCGGATCGGGACTCTGCTTGATATGACTCTCAAGGAGTTGGAACGGGTCCTTTACTTCGAGGCCTATGTGGTTCTCGATAAGGGGGATACCGATCTGGAGCAGGGGCAGATTCTCTCCGAGGACAAATATCGCGAGGCAATGGATGAATTTGCCGGACAGTTCAGTGCCGGCATGGGGGCCGAGGCGGTACGTGAGCTCCTTGCCTTCCTCAACCTCGATGAGCTGGCCGGGCATCTGAGGTCCGAGATGATCGATGCCACCAGCGAAGCCAAGCGCAAGCGGGTGGCTAAGCGCCTTAAAGTGGCCGAGGCTTTCCTTCTGAGCGGTAACCGGCCGGAATGGATGATTCTCGAAACCATCCCGGTTCTGCCGCCTGAGCTGCGTCCGTTGGTCCCTCTTGATGGTGGCCGCTTTGCCACTTCGGACCTTAACGACCTTTATCGCCGGGTGATCAACCGCAACAATCGTCTCAAGCGGTTGATGGAGCTGCGGGCCCCGGAAGTCATTATCCGCAACGAGAAGCGGATGCTGCAGGAGTCGGTCGACGCCCTGTTCGACAATGGCCGGCGCGGCCGTGCCATTACTGGCCCCAATAAGCGACCCCTCAAGTCGCTCTCCGATATGCTCAAAGGCAAGGGGGGCAGATTCCGTCAGAACCTGCTCGGCAAGCGTGTCGACTACTCGGGCCGTTCGGTCATCGTTGTCGGCCCCGAACTCAAGCTGCACCAGTGCGGGCTACCGAAAAAGATGGCTCTCGAGCTGTTCAAGCCGTTTATCTACAACCGCCTCGAGGAGCGCGGCTTCTGCACGACGATCAAAAGCGCCAAGAAGCTTGTTGAGCGCGAGCGTCCCGAGGTCTGGGATGTCCTTGAAGAAGTGATCAAGGAGCACCCGGTAATGCTCAACCGGGCTCCGACCCTCCATCGTCTGGGTATTCAGGCGTTCGAGCCGGTACTGATTGAGGGGAAAGCTATCCAGTTGCACCCTCTGGTCTGTACTGCGTTCAACGCCGACTTCGACGGTGACCAGATGGCTGTCCACCTGCCGCTCTCCATCGAGAGCCAGATCGAAGCCCGGGTGTTGATGATGTCAACCAACAACATCCTGTCGCCGGCCCATGGTAAACCGATTATCGTACCGTCTCAGGACATGGTTCTCGGCCTCTACTACATGACGCGCGAACGGGCTTTTTCCAAAGGGGAGAACAGCATATTTGCTTCGCCGGACGAAGTGCGCATGGCCTACGATTCGGGTGAGGCCGACCTGCAGGCCAAGATCAAGGTGCGCATGCCCTCGGAAGACGCAGGGGAGACCGAGATCGTGGAGACCACGATCGGCCGGATTCTGCTCCGGGAGATCCTGCCACCACAGATTCCGTTCCGTTATGTGAACCGGGTCATGAACAAGAAGCAGGTCGGGGAATTAATCGACGCATGCTTCCGTCTGGCCGGCAACAAGGAGACTGTGATCCTCGCCGACCGGCTCAAAGATACCGGTTTCCGTTTCTCGTCTTTGGCCGGGATTTCCATCTGCCTTGATGACATGGAGATTCCCGAGAGCAAGGAAGCGCAGATCACAAAAGCAGTCGACGAGGTCAAGGAGATCCAGAATCAGTACACCGAGGGTCTCATCACCGATGGCGAGCGCTACAACAAGGTCATCGACATCTGGGCGAAGTGTACCGAGGATATCGCCCAGGTCATGTTGTCGCGACTGGCGGTCGACTACGTCACTTCACCAACGGGTGAGCAGGTCAAAGTCCCTTCTTTCAACCCGATTCACATGATGGCCGATTCCGGTGCCCGTGGCAGCCAGCAGCAGATACGCCAGTTAGCTGGAATGCGTGGCCTGATGGCCAAGCCGGACGGTTCGATCATCGAGACCCCGATTACCGCAAACTTCCGCGAGGGGTTGACGGTTCTTCAGTACTTTATTTCGACCCATGGCGCCCGTAAGGGTCTGGCTGATACGGCTCTCAAGACGGCTAACTCGGGTTACCTGACCAGACGCTTGGTCGATGTTGCCCAGGACGCTATCGTCACCGAAGATGACTGTGGGACTCTTGACGGAACGATGGTCACTTCCCTGGTGGAAGGCGGCGAGGTGATCGAACTCCTTGGTGACCGGATCCTCGGGAGGACCGCCCTGGAAGATGTTGTCGATCCGGTGAACGACGAACTGATCGCCGAAGCCAACGCCGAAATTGACGAGGCGCTGGTCCAGAAGATCGAGGAAGCGGGGATTGAAAAGGTCAAGATCCGTACCGCTCTGACCTGTCAGAGCAAACGTGGCATTTGTGCTAAGTGTTACGGTCGTGATCTGGCCCGTGGCCACATGGTCAATCTCGGTGAGGCGGTCGGTGTGATTGCTGCCCAGTCGATCGGTGAGCCGGGGACCCAGTTGACCATGCGGACCTTCCATATTGGTGGTACGGCGTCTCGGCAGGCTGAGCAGACTGCTCTCGAGGCCCGCTCCGACGGTGCTCTCAAGTTTATCAACCTGACCACGGCAACGAACAGCGATGGCTTCCTGGTGGTCATGAACCGCAACGCCGAAGTCGCGGTGGTCGATGAGTCGGGCCGTGAGCGTGAGCGTTACGGGCTGGTATTCGGGGCGCGTCTCTTTGTTGAAGAGGGCGGGCGGGTCAGCGGACCGAAACGGGATGCCCAGTCCGGGGCGGATCTTCCTGGCACCAAGATCGCCGACTGGGATCCGTTCACCATGTCGATCTTGTCCGAGGCAACCGGTCGTGTGCGCTTCGGTGACCTGGTCGAAGGGGTGACCATGGAAGAGCAGGTCGATGATGTGACCGGCCTGTCCCGTAAAGTGATCATCGAGACGCGGTCTGCCGATAAGCGGCCGAGGGTTTCGATTAAGGATGAGAACAACCGGACTGCCCAGCGTTACATGATGCCGGTCGGGGCCAATATTCAGGTTCAGGAAGACCAGATGGTCAGCGCCGGCGACATCCTGGCCAAGATCCCGCGGGAAACGACTAAGACCAAAGACATTACCGGTGGTCTGCCGCGAGTCGCCGAACTGTTTGAGGCACGAAAACCGAAGGAGTTTGCCGTGATCACCGAGATCGACGGTGTGGTCTCCTTTGGAAAGGACTCCAAGGGCAAACGTAAGGTGGTCGTTACCCCTGAAGTTGGTGAGCCGAAAGAGTACCTGATCGCCAAGGGCAAGCATATCAGTGTGCACGAAGGCGATTTTGTGAAAGCCGGTGAGCCTCTGATGGACGGGTCGAGCAACCCGCACGACATCCTGCGTGTGCTTGGGGAGAAAGAGCTGGCCAAGTACCTGGTCGATGAAGTTCAGGAGGTCTATCGTCTACAGGGGGTCAAGATTAACGACAAGCATATCGAGGTCATGGTGCGTCAGATGTTGCGCCGTGTACGTATCAAGGAGGTCGGGGAGACCCGCTTCCTGGTCGATGATCAGGTCGAGCGCTGGCAGTTTGAAGAGGAGAACCAGCGGGTGATGGCCGAGAATGGCCGTCCGGCAGTTGGTGAACCCCTGATGCTCGGTATCACCAAGGCTTCGCTCTCGACCGAGTCGTTTATCTCTGCGGCATCGTTCCAGGAGACGACCAAGGTTCTGACCCAGGCGGCCATTGAAGGGAAGGTTGATTACCTACGTGGCCTCAAAGAGAACGTGATCATGGGGCGCCTGATTCCGGCTGGGACCGGAGTTGCCAAGTACCGCAGCGCCAAATTGATGATCGAGGATCCGGAAGAGAAGCTGCCGGTTGTTGAGGAGATCGACGAAAATGATACCGGTCTCGATGACGATTATTCTGAGTTGCTGACTACGGTCGATGACCGGGAGACTGACGGTTGAAAGCCGGTTTGCCGGGCATAGAGCCGTCAGAGAAAAAAAGTTTCAGCCGACAAATAACTGCTTGACAATGGGAGCCCGCTTTGTTAAATTCTGCGGGTTTTCTCCTCCGGGAGAAATTGTTCTTTTAACCTCGTGAATACGCAGATTCGGGAGTGTTTCGATGCCGACGATCAATCAGTTGGTCCGTAAGGGTCGTGAAAGTAAACAAGACAAGTCGACTGCGCCGGCGTTGCGGGGTAACCCGCAGAAGCGCGGGGTGTGCACTCGCGTCTATACCACAACGCCTAAGAAGCCGAACTCAGCCTTGCGTAAGGTGGCTCGTGTGCGCCTGACCAACGGGATGGTTGTGACTTCCTATATTCCGGGTGTCGGCCACAACCTCCAAGAGCACTCGGTGGTTCTGGTTCGTGGTGGCCGCGTTAAAGACTTGCCGGGGGTTCGCTACACCATTGTGCGTGGTGCTCTCGACTTGGCGGGTGTCAAGGATCGTAAGCAGTCGCGGTCGCGCTACGGCGCCAAGCGGCCCAAGTAAGTTGCACTCATAAAAGGAAGCGCTTAAAGAGGACGTTATGCCGAGAAGAAGAGAAATCGCAAAGCGGATTATCCTGCCCGATCCTAAATACAATGACCGGTTGCTGGCCAAGTTTATCAACGCAGTGATGCTGGACGGCAAAAAGAGCACCGCTGAAAGTATTGTCTACGGCGCCTTCGATCTGGTCCAGTCTCGCTCGGAAGATGAGCCCCTCGAGATTTTCAAGAAGGCTGTGGATAATGTGCGGCCGAGTCTTGAGGTCAAGTCGCGCCGGGTTGGTGGTTCCACCTATCAGGTTCCGGTCGAGATCCGCCATGATCGCCGTAATGCCTTGGCTATGCGCTGGATTATCACATATGCGCGCGGGCGTGGCGAAAAGACCATGGAGGAACGTCTGGCTGGCGAGTTTCTTGACGCTGCCAATAACCGCGGTACTTCCGTGAAGAAGAAGGAAGATACTCACCGCATGGCCGAAGCCAATAAGGCTTTCGCACATTACCGCTGGTAATCTCGGAGGGCGTTCAGTCGTGGCACGTAAGGTAGCACTCGAAAAAACACGCAATATCGGTATTATGGCGCATATTGATGCCGGTAAGACGACGACCACCGAGCGGATTCTCTATTATACCGGTGTCTCGCATAAGATCGGTGAGGTCCATGATGGCGCCGCTACCATGGACTGGATGGAGCAGGAGCAGGAGCGTGGTATCACGATCACTTCTGCAGCGACGACCTGTTTCTGGAATGACCACCGTGTTAATATTATTGACACTCCCGGCCATGTCGACTTCACGATTGAGGTCGAGCGTTCTCTGCGTGTTCTCGACGGTTCCGTAGCTGTATTCTGCTCGGTCGGCGGTGTGGAGCCCCAGTCCGAGACGGTCTGGAGACAGGCCGACAAATACGGCGTCCCCCGTATTGCCTTCATCAATAAGATGGATCGCGTTGGCGCTGACTTCAGTCGTGGCGTCAGTATGATCCGTGACCGCCTGGGTGC
>PKTY01000114.1 GCA_002869725.1 Desulfuromonas sp.
GTCGGCAAAACGGCGATTGCCGAAGGCCTTGCACAGGTTATTAATGACGGCAAGGTGCCCGATCTTCTGATCGACAAAAAGATGTCATCTCTTCGCCATATTGAATCCCTTAAACTCGACTTTATCCCCGGTGGAACCGAGCCACCCAATCCGACACAGCTACTCAGTTCTCAGGTGATGAGAAAATTTCTCGATTCTGCGAAGTCCAAATATGATTTTGTGATACTTGATGTGCCACCACTGTTGCCGGTCGCGGATGCTCTGATCCTTTCATCCTGGGTTGATATCAACGTTTTGGTTCTCGAACCCTGCCGTGTCCCGGAGAAGATGGTGAAACGGGCTGTCCAACTGCTGCGTAATCACGAGGCGACGATTGCCGGGGTGGTTCTGAACGACAAATCGGGACGGGGTATGAAGTATTACGGCGGATACAATTACTACAATGACAAGGACTACCAGGGCTATTATCGGCCTCAGCAATCTGAAGCACAGTCTTCGCTGCTGAAAAGAGTCAGCTCCTGGATTTGGAATCGTCTCAATGCCTGAGAATCAGCCAGTGAGGCACTGCAGCCGATGATCGACTGGCACTGTCACATACTCCCCGGTATGGACGATGGGCCAATCGATGTGGAGGAGTCGATCGTCATGGCATCGAGGCTGGCAGGTTACGGCTTCAAAGTGGTCTGTTGCACACCGCACTGCATCAAGGGGTACTACGACATCACAGTCCAGAGGGTCAGAGAAGCGACTCTGATGTTACAGGCTGATCTTGACCAGGCCGGAATTAATCTCGAACTCTGGCCAGGCATGGAGTACATGCTTGATGAGTGTTTTGCCGAACATGCTGGACATCTCCTTCCTCTCGGTTCGACCGGACTGATCCTCTGTGAAGCCCCACAGGAGGGTGATCCAGAACGGGTTGTGACCAACCTGCAACTGATCATTGACCGGGGATACGTTCCGCTTTTGGCGCATCCGGAGAGGACTCCCTCCCTCTACCAAAGTTTTGTCAGCAGCAGACTAGGGACAGAAACGGACCAGGTCGATAGAATGTCGTGGTTCAAGAAGTTACTTGGCCCGAACGCGCGTCCTAACAAGTTTTCGGATGCGGAGATGGCGAGAGCAGACTGCTTACCAAAGCTGCCGAAGCAGGTCTGTTTTCAGGCCAACCTGGGAGCTTTCACCGGCTACTATGGTACTTCTGTTCAGCGACGAAGTTATGAACTTCTTAAAATGGGCATTTACCGGGCTTTGGCCTCGGACCTCCACGATGCCGCCGCTGCGGACTTGGTTCTCGACCCAGGAAAAGTTGAAAACAATCCGCTCTTGCAGAAACTGGTGGCCGCAAGTCAGATGATTGGCGCTAAATTTCAGGGGGGACATTGAATTCTAACCGACGCAGACTCCGAAAAATCGGGGTAATCGGCTCCTCCCGTCCGTCCGACCATGGACTGGAACTTGCCGAACAGGTCGGCCGGTTGATTGCCTGCAACGGGGCGTTGCTAATCTGCGGCGGCCTCGGCGGGGTGATGGAGGCGGCATCCAAAGGGTGTGCCGAGGCAGGGGGGGAAGTTATAGGTATTGTGCCAGGTGCCGACTGCTCCGATGTCAACCCCTACGTGACGATCTGTCTGCCGACCAACATGGGCCATGCGCGCAACGTGATTATCGCTCATGCTGCCGATGCGCTGGTGGCGATCGAAGGGGAGTATGGCACGCTCTCGGAAATCGCCATCAGCCTCAAGCTGGGGAAAAAAGTCGTGGTTCTCCCCGGGGGACAGTCGGTCGACGGTGTCCTCTTGGCAGCGAATCCTCAGCTGGCGGTGGCAATGGCGATGGAACAGGTTGAAAGTTGAAGAGATGTCTGACTGCAATTTGAATCATTCGGCGGATTTCTCCACAAGGTTGGTTGAGTGGTTGCGCGGTAAAGGACCGATCCTGATCGTCACTCACGATTACCCAGACCCCGATGCTTTGGCGGCCGCCTGTGCCCTGCAACATCTGATTTTGGTGAAAACCAATCAGGAGGCGACCATCGCTTTCGGTGGCGCGGTCAATCGTAGTGAAAACAGGGTGATGGTGAGGGAACTGGAAATCCGCTTTGTCTCCCTTGCCGAAATCGATCTGAAAACATTCAACGTGATCTGCATGGTCGATACCCAGCCGGGGACCGGCAACAACTCCCTGCCGTCTGACTGCCCGATCGACCTGGTGATCGATCATCACCCTCTGCAGGGTCTGACCGAAGCCAGTCGCTGGGTTGACGTGCGCCCCGACTACGGAGCGTCGGCGACGATCCTCTTCGAGTACCTCAAAACCCAGGGGGGCAAGTTGGCGACCAAACTGGCGACGATCCTATTCTACGCGATCGCCTCGGAGACCCAGAACCTTGGCCGCGACTGGAACCGGGCTGACCGCGAGGCCTACCTGAGCCTGGTGCCGCTCAGCAATAATCGCATTCTCCATGAAATAACCCGCCCCAAGTCGCCACGGGCCTATTTTTCGTGTTTCGCTTCAGGTTTGCGCAACGCCAGGATCTACCATGACCTGCTGGTGTTCAATCTCTACGACATCGAATACCCGGAAATTGTCGCCGAGATCGCGGATTTTTTGCTTCAGATCGAAGGGGTTAAGATTATTCTCGGGATCGGCCGCTACGGTGGTGAGGGAGTTCTGTCGATGCGCACCAGTTCGCCAGATCTTCACGCCGGCAAGCTGATCCAAAGCATCGTCGCCGGCCTCGGAACTGCCGGTGGACATGGGATGACCGCCGGCGGTCAGATTCGGCCCATGCCCGCTTCCCTTGCAGATCAACAGGCAGTTGAAAAGCGGTTGGTCGAGCGCCTGCTGGATCAACTCAAGCTCCTTTGGGTTGAGCCGGAAACGCTCATTGCCAATTAGCAAAATCAGTCGGTTAGTGCGAGTCAGCTGCGTTGACAGTCCCAGACTTCTGGAGTATATATCTGCCCCATGTTGCGATTCATCCTGCTGATCCTGCCACTGCTCAATCCCCTGTTCTGGTTGCCCCCGGCTCACGCACTGGTCGAAATCGGCACCCCTGGTAATGAGGCGGTGAGAATCGATGAGATTTATCAGCGGGAAGGAACATCGTTTTTGGCCATTGACGATGTCCTGATGGCTATTGGTGTCAGCGGCGAATGGGATTCCGTTGAGCATGTCTATCGCATTAGGACCTCTTCAGGGAGGGCGATCATTTCTCCCGGCAGCCAGTTCCTGAAAGTCGGGGAAAATATCACGCCTATTGTCCACCGCCCCCGTTTCATCGACGGCAAGCTCAGGGTCTCGGAAGATTTCATTCAGCGTCAACTCGCTCCCCTGCTTTCAGCACCTCTCTACTATGTCAATCACGATCCGGCCCAGGTCGAACCTTCCAACGACCCTCTAGATCGACTCTTTTCCTTCCTGCTGCGTAAAAAGACTCCGGCCGGAGACCATAGTAAACGGATTGTCGCCATCGACCCCGGTCACGGTGGACGCGATCCCGGGGCTCTCGGTCTTGATGGCATCAAGGAGAAAGAGCTGACTCTCGCGGTTGCCGAACGTCTGGAAAAGCTGCTCAAGATGCACCAGGACGCCCCGGTTCTTCTTACCCGCAATGATGATTATGCCGTTGAACCCCAGCAACGACTGGAGATTGTGGCTGATGGTGTGGCCGATGTCATGATTTCTGTGCATGCTCAGAGCTATTTTACCTCTTCCCCCAGCGGAATCCTGATCTACATTCAGCCCCAGCTTGAACAGGAGCTGTTGGCCGGAATGTTTGCCGAGAGCAGCAGTATGCGTCTGGCTGCCTCGCTGCAACAGGCATTGACCGAAGCGGGTTTTGTGGTCCGCGCCATTCAGCAGCAGTCCGTGCTGCCGTTGGGCAGAGGCGATCTGCCGCGGGTGCTGGTCGAGTTGGGCAATCTGGTTAACCCCGATGAGCTTGCCGAACTGAAGGATGCGACCCGCCAGCAGGATCTGGCCAGGGCTTTTTTTGATGGTGTGCAGAGCTACTTCCAACAGCAACAGGAGATTGCCAATGAACATGTCCAGCCAGCGGCGCAGTGACGGTCGGTTTGAAGATCAGTTGCGGCCCGTCAGTTTTACGCGTGGCTTTACCCGTTACGCCGAAGGGTCGGTGCTGGTCTGTTTCGGTGAAACCCGAGTGCTGTGCAACGCTTCCGTCGATGAGGGGGTTCCTCCTTTTCTGCGCGGGAGCGGCAAAGGGTGGGTGACAGCTGAGTACAGTATGCTGCCGCGGGCAACCCAGACCCGCACGGTTCGCGAAGCGGCACGCGGTAAACTCGGCGGCCGGACTCAGGAGATCCAGCGCCTGATCGGTCGGGCCCTGCGGGCTGTCATCGATTTTAAGCTGCTGGGCGAACGGACCATTGTCATCGACTGCGATGTCCTGCAGGCCGATGGAGGCACACGCACGGCATCGATCACCGGCGCCTGGATCGCCCTGGCTGACGCGATCGACTCTTTGCTCAATGCGGGACGACTGAAGGTTTCGCCCCTCAAGGGGAGTGTGGCGGCAGTCAGCGTCGGCATCGTTGCCGGGCGTGGTCTGCTCGACCTCGACTATAGTGAGGATTCGGGGGCGAGCGTCGATATGAACGTGGTGATGACCGATGACGGTCGTTTTGTTGAATTGCAGGGGACCGCAGAAGACGAGCCTTTCAGCGAAGAGCAGTTGACTGTTATGCGCCGGCTCGCGGTTAAGGGGTGCGCGGAATTGACGGCACTGCAACAGTCTGCCCGAGTGCGATGATGAAAGAGTTGATTGTCGCCACCCGTAACTCAGGAAAGCTCAAGGAAATCAGGGGACTTCTTGAACCCCATGGTATCAGGGTGCTGGGGCTCGATGCTTTTCCGCAGATTCCGGAAATTGTTGAAGACGGTGTGACGTTTGCGGAAAATGCCCTCAAAAAGGCCCAAATGGTCAGTACACAGACTGGCTGTTGCTGTCTGGCCGATGACTCCGGCCTGGTGGTTGCTGCTCTCGGAGGAGAACCCGGTGTCTATTCCGCTCGCTATGCCGGACCGGATGCTGACGACGACGCCAACAACCGCAAACTGCTGGCTGCAATGTCCGCTGTCCCTGATGGGCAGCGGCAGGCCGCTTTCTGCTGCGTGATGGCGCTCTGCCTGCCCGGGCAGGAGCCTCAGCTGTTTGAAGGACGGGTTGAAGGGGAGATCCTCCGCGAAGCCCGGGGCAATGAAGGGTTTGGCTATGACCCGCTGTTCTGGGTGGCAGGCCAGTCCCGCACCATGGCGGAGCTCCCCCTGCCAATCAAAAACAGTCTCAGTCACCGTGGTCAGGCGCTGCGCCAGGCGCTCGATTTTTTGGTCCACATGGGGCGCTGATTAACAGTGATCATCCATCAAATCAGGCCGCAGAATGGGATTAACTTTTCCTGAAATTTTTCCTTTATTTTTTTACAAACGATGTTAGTATACCCGCGGCTGTATACAGTATGCATTTATTAGGCACAGCGGGCCTGGAGAGAGCGAGGGTTTAGCCGGTGTGTCTCTTTA
>PKTY01000302.1 GCA_002869725.1 Desulfuromonas sp.
CCTTAGTTGTATCAGGTTTTTGGCCAAACTCAAGCGAGCAATATATATTGATAAATGAATATATTGGGCCAATGATAGGGGGAGAGGTCGCCCTCTCCCCCTGAGGATCAGACGGATCAGAACTGCACAGTTACTGTGGCATTCAGGTCGTAAGCAGTATCGACAACCGGCAGCATGGAGTAAGCTGTCCCATCCATGATGGCATCGATCTCCTGCGGTTTGCCGACCGGAGAGCCGCTTCCGCTGTATTCGAAATCGTAATAAATACCGCTGAGTTTAATAGACATCCGCGGATTGATATCGAAGATGTAGTAGGCTTCGCCAACATGACCGCGGGTGGCCAGCTTGCTGCCGATAGCGTCATCGATCGCCTGATTGAAGGGCGTCCACCATTCGGAGCCATAGTTATACTCGAGGCCAAGCTTGCCCATCGGCGCAGGGACCTGAACACCGACGTAGACGCCATAGCCTTCTTCATCGTCAGAATTGGTTGCCGTTTTGGGCACCATCATGACTTCTGTCCCGGTCGAGTTCAGTTCGGCTTCAAAGACCGCGTCGCTCCCCATACCGCCAAACATGCCGGCGTTACCATTGGGGCGAAGGACGGTCATCCCGCCGGAGACAAACCACTTGATGCCGTTATCTTCTTCACGGGAGAAGACGATGCCACCGAGGTCGATATCGCCGATGGTGGTGCTGGGCTGAAAGCGGGTGACGAAGTTGAAGGTCGGGAACTTCTGCATATCATTGTAGAGGGTCGGCGCGAACAGCTCGCCAAACTCGGTCGGGAAGGCGATCAGGCCCTTGAACCCGTCATTGATATCCATGGCACGAAAAGCAGTGAACTGCAGGAAGTTGATGCCGTCATTAAGGATGTCAATGTTGAAACCACCGAAATGGGTGTCCTTGGTGGTTACGTTGTTAAACATCTCGCCGTTACCCCACTCAGACTCATAGCCCTGTCCATAGCAGAAGCGGGCAGTGAAACCCTCGAGGCCGATGTTTTCAAAAGCCTTGCCGACGGTGATACCGTCGAAGTTCATGCTCATGACGTTGCCGGTCGGAGTACCGCCGCGCATTTCTCCTTCACGGAAATGGACAGGCGGCCCGCCGGTGGACGGACGACGACCGATGGAGAGGTAGACGCCACTGTCGGCAATATTGCTCCAGTCAAAATAAGCGCGATCGACACGCACCATATCACCGGTGGTGTTGGTGCCGTTATTGTAATCCGCGGTGAAACGGTTCCAGGAATCAAAAACCTGGACGCCCGTTGAATCGCCCCAGTTTTTGAACATCGACAGGCGACCGCTAAACTTGACGTTGTTCCAAACCTTGGCCTTCATGTTGAGGCGAAGACGAGACGTTTGGAGGATGTCGTTGTTGATGTCATATTTTTGTGGCATGAGGTAGAGAGGGAAAGGGCCTACACCAGGAGCGATCCCCATCATTTGGTACATCCCCATTGCCTGCATCAGCTGGCCAAACAATGCGGGGTTGTCATTAGCAAGGTTGACAAACATGTTGTCGAGTGCTGTCCCTTGCGAGTTGGCTGGGGAAAAACTCCCGTCCATGCCAAAAACATTGACCGCACCAAGCGCTCCAGCACCAACCTTATTGAAGAAGTCAGTGAAGTTAACATTGATGCCCGGGTTAAAGGTCATATCATCATAGTGCAGGCTGTGGGCTTTGTAGCGCAGATCGCCACTGAACTCGACCCGATCAAGAGCCGCGTGCCTTTCAGGAACATTAAGCCGGTCGGAAAGTTCCTCAACCTCTTCGCTCAACTCCTGGATCTGCTTCTGCAACGCCTCAACTGTGGCTTGTTCATCGGCCGCGACTGCACTGAAAGGCAGCGCCAGCAGAGAAGCCATGAACAGCATCACCAATCTTGTCATTTTGCTCTCCTTAAATATGAATGGTTAAATGAATCAACAGACCTGACGTTTCCCAAGCGAAGCGGTCAGTTTATTAACCGCAAGTCTGGGGCTGCGGGGAGTCAGCAGCATGATCGTAGAGAAACTGCTGAATGTCTTTGAGGTCCTGGGTGGAAAGAGACTTCCATGATTCCTCTTCATGCTTGCCTTTTTCGAAGAAGCGGTCCCACTGCGACATGGTCTTGGTCATCGGAGTCAGCTCTCCGCCCTCTCCCCCCGAACTGTGACAGGTTTTACAGGTTTTTTTGAAAAGGTGCTTGCCCTTACGCGGGTTGCCACCCTCTGCAGCGAAGGCAGTACTGGCCACAAAGGCAACCAGGGCGATAATTGCTGCGGTCTTAAGAATGTTCTTCATGTTGAACCTCCCCAATAAGGTTTGTGTGGTCGCTACGAATATTAATTGTTTTGTATATTCGCATTTCACGATCTGTGCCAACCGGACCTGACCCGATAATCTACGGTGTTCCGGAAACAATATTAGCACCACTTGGTGATAATGCTATAATCGGACCCGTCAATTGACCGAAGATGAACAAGGAGCTTATGGATATGGCTCAAATCATGCACAGACTCATTAACATCCCGACCAAACGACGCGATTTTGCGTCATAAAGGCGGCCTTTTCACCGAAAAAACCTGTCTACTGAGGGGTTTCGCGGTGAAGAAAGTTCTCGACTGAGGGGCTCCTCGTACAGAGGCATGGTTGAATGAGCGTCAATTCCAAGCTGGCCAAAGACTTTCCGGCACAACTGGCAAACTCTCTGTTAGTGAGTCGCGCAAGCCGTTTTGTTCTGGTTGCCCGGGCCCGCTGGTTTATCTTCGTCTTGACCCTGGTCTATAGTTGCGGGGCCGGCTTCGGCTACCTGCTTTACGACTACGAGCTGCATATAAGCGTAGCGCAGATGGTCGGTGGAGCCGCCACCCTCGCCCTGCTGGTCGTCTACAACACTCTTTACTCTGTCCAGGCTGAAGCACTCGCCAAAAGAACATTCACAGACCACCTGCAGATTCTCCTTGACCTGACCTTGGTCTCCCTCCTGATTCATTACAGCGGTGGGGCCGCAAGCTGGCTGTGGCCGCTCTATCTGGTCATCACTCTCGAAGCGGCAATCCTGATCGCTTCAAACCTGCAGGTTTGGGCTCTGGGTCTGTTTGGGGGCATCTCTTACGGCATGGTATTGGCCGGCGAGCATTTCGATTGGTACAACCATTTCGAAATGCCGTTCGTCGACACCTCCCTGCATCACACTGGTTTCTACCTGCTTTTGAAGTGGCTTTGGGTCAGCGTGCTGTGCTCAGCCACCGCGGGGCTCGGCACTTACCTGATGAAAACCGTCCGTGAATCATACCAGCAAGTTTTCGAATCGGAATCCCGACTCAAGGGGTTTCTCGATGAAGCTAACGACCTGATCTTCAGTATCGATGGGCAGGGACATTTTCTTTATACCAACCGGATGTGGAAAAATACTCTCGGATACACCGAAGGTGACCTGCAATCGTTGAGTATGAACGACATTATTGTTCCGGAGCTTCGGGACAAATGCATGGCAGAGGTCGGAAAAGCAGTTGGTGGCGAGAAGGTCAGTATTTTGGAAAGCCAACTCATCAACAAGAGCGGAGAGGTGGTGAATGTCGAAGGTTCCATCACTTGCCGGTCCGACCAGCGGGATGGAGGAAACCTCTGGGTTATCTGCCGAGATATCACAGCACGCCAAAAGGCCCAGGAACAGATCTATTTCCTTGCTCATCATGACCTGCTCACGGGACTCCCCAACCGCCTCAGCTTCACTGAAGCCCTGAAACAAGCCGAAGCTATGGCCCAGCGTCAACAGGAGGGGTTTGCAGTTCTCTACCTCGACCTCGACCGCTTCAAGAATATCAATGACACCCTCGGTCATGCGGCTGGCGATCAACTGCTGCAGGAGGTTGGTCGTCGTCTACAGCAATGCGTTCGGGGAGTCGACACGGTCGGCCGTTTAGGAGGTGACGAATTCTCCATTATCCTGACCGGTATCGAGCGGTCAGAAGCTGCTTGTCAAGTTGCTGCAAAGATTCTCAAGGCAATGACCAGTCCGATCATTGTCCAGGAGCAGGAATTGTTAGTCACTACCAGTATCGGCATCAGTCTCTATCCCGAACATGCCCGCAATGGCCTGCAGCTGGTCAAAAAGGCCGATGCAGCCATGTACCAGGCCAAGGCTCATGGTCGCAACAATTACCAGCTCTACGATCCGAGTTTGGACGAGCAGGAGGAGCGGCGTATCCAACTTGAGAACGGTCTACGCCAGGCTCTCAATCGTAACGAACTTTACTTGCTGTATCAGCCGAAGGTTAACGTGGCCACGGGTGAGATCACTGCTCTTGAGACCTTGCTGCGCTGGCGACATCCAACTCTCGGCACACTCTATCCGAATGACTTTGTTCCGCTGGCTGAAGAGAGCGGTACGATCATCCCGATCGGGCTCTGGATGATCCGTCAGGCCTGCCAGGATTCAGCGCGCTGGCAGAGGCTGGGGCTACCAAAAGTCTGTGTCGCGGTCAGCATGAGTGGCCCCCTGTTGCAGTCGAAGGGTGTGGATAAAAAAATCGCCGAAATTCTTGAGGAAACCGGACTGCCCAGGGAGGGTCTCGAATTGGAAGTTGCCGAAGCGGTGATCATGCAGTACCCGCAACAAGCTGCCAAGGTTTTAGGTAGTCTGCAGAAAACCGGTATTCAGATTTCCATCGACCATTTTGGCACCGGATATTCATCTCTGGCACACCTCAAGAGCTTCGCCGTCAATGCCCTTAAAATCGATTCCGCCTTTGTCCGTGACATCGAAATCAGTGCGACCGACGCCGCGATTACCAGCGCAATCATCACCATGGGGAACAATCTCAACCTGAAGGTGGTTGCCGAAGGGGTCGAGAGCGACAGCCAGTTGAAAATCCTCAAGGAAAAGCAGTGCGATGAAATGCAGGGAAATCTGTTCAGCAAGCCGCTGTCTGAGCACGGAGTTGTCGAGCTGCTACGCAACGGACTCGACCTGGTTCTGCAGCCTTTGAAAAGTCAGGGATCCTGACCTGACTTAAAAGACCCCATCTTTCTTACCCCCCCCAAAAAAACTACTTGCGCCAGAACGACGGGAAGACCAGCACCAGGACGGTGTAGAGTTCGAGGCGACCGAGCAGCATGCAGAGGGCTAGGACCAGCTTGCCGATCTGCGGAACGTGAGCAAAGTTATCGACCGGACCGACTGAGCCGAGACCGGGGCCGATATTGCTGAGGGTGGCGATGACCGCCGCGCCGGCCGAATCGAGGTCCATGCCGAGGCCGGCCATAACAAACGAGGCGGTGACGAATACCCCCATGTAGAGCGCGAAGAAACCAAGAATCTCCTGCATCACCTCCTTGTCAACCGGACGATCGCCAAGTTTCACCAAACGCACCGCACGTGGATGGATCAGCCGGTAGACCTGGACCTGAGCATGCTTGAACAGCAGCATGATGCGGGCGACCTTCATGCCGCCGCCGGTGGAACCAGCACAGCCGCCGATGAACATGCTGAAGATCAGCAGGTACTGACAGAGCACC
>PKTY01000139.1 GCA_002869725.1 Desulfuromonas sp.
CCAGAACCGCTCCGGGGGCAGAAATATCTCCGGAGAACGCGCGGGCAAGCAGATTTCCAGAAACAGTTGCTTGTTCAATGGAGAGCGGTTGCGAGGTCATGATGGTTGCGTCACCACTCTCGACCATGAGGCGGGCGATCTGGTTGTCCTGGTTGTCGAGAGCCAGAGGCTCTGTACCGGCAAAAAATGAGGCCAGCCCTTCGACCTGAATCGGCCCCGACTGGCTGATCCCCGGTGCACTCACCGTCAGATCTCCCCCTACTTCGAGGGCAGGTAAAGTCAACGGCAGGGCATTCGCAATTGACAGATTGTCGAGCAGACCATCAGAGACCTCAAACTGTGGGGCAACGGTAAAACGGTTGTCCGGATTGTTTAAGGCGATAGAGGTTCCATTTGGAACGGTGAAAAGCGCCTGTCCAGCCACGCTGTAGGCCCCGGTTCCGCTCACCCCCCCAGGCGAATCGATAAACAGGTCGCCATTGGCGTTCAGCGAGTCGACCTGCAAAGTGCCCCGGGTCGCCAGGGAGACATTGAATCCCTGCGTCACACTGACCTGATCCAATTCGTTTCCTGGGTTTGTCAACGTGATATCAAAGAGCTCACCGCTGCTTAACGTCAGAAGGCCCCCCACAGTCAGCGGCCCCGACTGTGTAATGCCGCCCTCAGCCGTCAGGGTCAGGTTGTTGACAATGGAAGAACGGCTTAAATCGACGCTCCCAAGGGAGTAGAGGGAAGCATTGTGATCACTCTGCAAGGCAAGGTTTGGCAGGCGATTGCCATTGTTGAGCAAGCTGATTCCGCCCGGCCCCGCTGTCAATTGCGACAGGGAGTCGGCAATGACTGGTCCGCTCTGGCTGATGGCCGGCGCAACGGCAGTCAATCTCCCCGAGATATCTACCCCAGCGAGGACCAGAGGGACGCTATTGGTCACATCGACCGAGTTGAGGCGCCCGGACGAAGCACTCAATGCAATTGGCCCTACGAGAACGTTGTCCGGATTCGACAGGTCGAGGGAGAGTCCTGCCCCTCCGACGATTTGCGTGCTTGCCGAGACCAGCAGAGGGGCTGTTTGGACGATATTGCCTTGAGCACTGAGCTGAAAGTTGCCTTCAATATTCACTTGCCCCAACGTAATCGAATCACGGTCGGTGAGGCCAACGGTCCCGGAGCTGAGCAGGCTGACAGAGTTAAAATTGTTGGCCTGACTCAAGCTGATCCCACCTGATCCCGCCACCAGGTTGGCAGAACCGGCAACGTCCCAAGGACTCGACTGGCTGATGCCAGCGGCGGAGATGGAGATGTTGCCGAGCAGTGAAAAGGCGGCCATGTTCAGCTGACCCGCAGTGGCTACATCGAGCTGACTCACTGATCCTGATGACGCCCCTACGCTCAGCACTCCGGAAAAGATATTGCCCGGATGAGTCAACGTAATTGATTGGCCGGAAGCGACTCTGACCGAGGCCGCACCAACACTCAGGGCGCCGCTGTTGCCGATACTGCCGCCCCCCGCATCGACAAAGAGGCTGCCAAAGCTCCCTCCAGCCAGGTCGAGCCCGCTCAGGGTATAGAGGTTGGTCGGTCCGGCAGAGACTCCTTTGAGGAATGGAACCTGGTTCAATGGATTTGTCAGGGAGTAGGTCGCCCCCCCGACCAAAGCCAGTGAGCTCACAACGATCGGTTCGGACTGGGTCACCGTTCCTCCCCCCGCCTCCAGGGTGAGGCTGTAGCCGGTGAGGTCCGGCAGGCTGCCGATCGTCATCCCGCTGCTTGACGACGACGGAGACCTGATCACCAGGGGCTTTTGAAGGGCCGGCACCGTCGTGTCGACTGTGACCAGTCCACTGGAATCGGGTCCGCCGATCACAAGAGTCTCAAATTCGGTCGCCAGCAGGGTCAGTTGGCTGTCGTCCAGCCAGGCCGGAGTGGCCAGGGTTCCGACACCGATATCCGCTGCAGGATCGTAGGGCTTGAGGGTCAATTCCCCTCCCGAACTTGCTCCATTGGTGAGAACGCTGCCAAAGGCCAGACTGACATCCCCCGGAGATGTGTTGACACCCGTGGCGCTGGCATCTAGACCACTGACCTCAAGGACCGCGGGCGTTTCAATTGCAATATCACCGGCCCGCACGACAGGGCCAA
Source organism: Desulfuromonas sp. (assembly GCA_002869725.1). Lineage (GTDB taxonomy): Bacteria > Desulfobacterota > Desulfuromonadia > Desulfuromonadales > BM103 > BM103. Next base: position 2,140 of record PKTY01000139.1, read on the forward strand.
TTGCCTGATCAACCCAACTCTCGATGCTATCCAGCAGAGTGATGTCACCACCTGCCTGAAGAGAGACCATCCCACCGTTACCGGCTCCTGAGTCTCCACGACTCCCTGAGAAGAGAGGGCCCTCAAGGTCGATTGTGCCATTTGGAGCACTAAAAGAGATTGCCCCGCCATCACCCGATGTACTTCCCAAATCTCCGTTTGCGTAACTTGATGTGTCGGTTCCAATCCATGTCGGGATCTGAACGATGCTCCCACTCTGGGAAATTGCCGAGAAACTTCCCCCGTTACCAGCCGAGCAACTTCCAGCCTCGACAGCACAGGAGGCCTGAAGGGCCACATCGTTGAGCTGAATATCGCTTAGGGCCTTTATCGAAAGATCCCCAGCATTCCCCGAGTTCACTCCGTAACTTGTTGTTTCGAGACGGGATGAGGCCGTCACACTCCCCTCAAGAGCTTCGAGGATTATGCCCCCACCATCACCGGAACTTTGCATGGCACCGCTTCGAATCTCCGCCACGGCAATATTGCCGCTGATTGAACGGATCTGCACGCCTCCGCTCGTCACTCCAATAGGCGTATCGTAACTTTCGGCAAGCAGATTTCCACCCAGGTTCACATGACCATCTGCTTCCATGACAACACGTCCACCAGTACTTCTTTGGCCGTTTGCATTGATTCCCCCAGTGACATCAATCACCCCTCCAGTCGACGACAGGTAGACATCCCCACCTCCACCTGCCGGCACTGCGGACCAAGAACTCCAGGTTTGTAGTTGGTCGAGAAAAATCCCCCCCCCGCATTCAACGTGACGTTTCCTCCCTGCCCCACATTTCCGGCGAAAATACCGGCTTGGGAGATTGACTCTATTTCGGGCACGTCGATAAGCCCACTAGCCGAAGTCATCACAACATTGCCCGCATTCCCTGCGTTGCCACCCTCAGCGAACACCTTGCTAGACGTGATAACCTGTTCAGCAACACTGATTTGGCCGCTATCAGAAGTCAGGCTAATGTTCCCTCCCAAACCTGAACCGGCCGGAATATCTCCCGTAGTGAGCGGGAACACTTCAGACCTCGCTTCAATGCTGCTTCCGACCTGGAGGTCACCACCCGAGGAGATAGAAATATTTCCTGCATCGCCAGCCTGCACACCTGAACCGGAAGCCAGCGCGTTGGCAAACACAGAACCAACTCCAAAGGTTCCTCCTGCTGTAATATTGATGTCTCCAGCATTATTCAGTCCAGTCGTGGAGTTTGTGAAGATAGTCTGTAAGCTGACATTGTTTGTTGCCGCTATGGAGATATCTCACCCATCTCCGGCACTACCTATTGATGAGTTAAGGCTGAGGTTAAACACATCAAAACCACTGAGCGAGATGGTTCCGCCGCGTGATTCGAGAATTGCTGATCCAGCTTGGGAGTTTCCTACCCAACCGGTTCCGCTCGGATTCGTTGCGGCACTGTCGTTGGCACGGAGGTCAATGTCTCCACCTTGAGTGACAATCCCTGCCCAGATATCGATATTCCCTCCTGCCTGCATGGTGATTCCGGCCCCAGGTGTGTTTAAAACCAAGGGATCTTCCACAAAGATGTTCTGCTCCGCCTGCAAAAGTATGTCTGCAGCAGCGGCATCCAAAACAGAGCTATTGATGGCCGTTTCACCTGCCCCCAGATTGGGATCTGCAAATTGATCGACATCGGTAACGTTCGCGGGGTTACCTCCCGCCGCTACGACACGAATATCAGTGGGATCCAGCAACAGCGTACCCAGTTCACCGTATGGAGCACTCGCATCGACAGAGCCGTTGAATGTCAGTGTCTCCTTACCAGACACTTCGACAAAACCACCGTCGCCACTCTGCCCACCACCTCGCGCACTGATCTCTCCAGCAAAGTCGGTTGCGCCGTCGGACCAGATGATCACTTCACCGCCCTCGCCATCGCGACCACCATCGCTGTTGAGAGTCGCCCCCTGTTCAACGATGGTCAGGGTTGCGTTCTTGATCTGCTCATTTTTGCCCTGGAAATCACCGCCGACCAGGATCTGCCCGCCACCGCCGCTGGCATCAATGCGGGAACTGCCCGTGACCGTGACATGTCCACCCAGCAGGGCGATTTCTCCTCCACCCGACTCACCAACAGCTGAAACCGTCCCGGCAACTGTTGCCTCGCCGTCGGACTCAAGGACGATCTCACCACCCGTGACCCCATTCGCACTGAGGACACTGGTGTCGCCGAGCGCGACTCCTTTGCTGGCCCGCAAAAAGATCTGTCCTCCGGGCCCTTCGGTAACGCTGTCCGCACGAACCAGACCGCCCTGGTTAATAAGCGCCGCATAGATCCCCACCTTGCCGGACGGAGCAATCAGTTCACCGAGGTTAATGGCCTGGTCAGCTGGAGCACTGACCACCACCGCCAACTCGGGACTGTCAGGTTCGGAAAGCAGCAACGATTCTCCGGCCGCCAACAGGGTCGAACCGTCCGGGGTGAAAATCATACCGCCATTGGTCACGGCAGGGCCGGCGAGAATGACATAGCCTCCGCTCTGCGCTTGAATTTCACCGTAGTTTTCAACAGCCGAACCTGTTGCTTCAGAATTGAGATTATACCGGCCGGCGATAAAATCCTCGTTACTCAACGAGAGAGTCGATGCCAATAACCCCGCCACATCGACTTTTGCACCGGCACCGAACAGAACACCATTGGGGTTGAGCAGCAGAACCTGCCCGTTTGACTGCAGCGTTCCGAAAATGTGGGAGGGATCCTGCCCGGCGATGCGGTTCAGTACCCGGCTGGTCTCGCCCGGTTGGATGAACCGGGTGGTTTCGCCGCTGCCGATTGAAAAAGACTGCCAGTTGATGATGGCGCCATCACTGTTGGTGACTGTCAACAGCTGCCCGTCGTCAGCAAAATGGGCCTGCCCATGCATGACCGTTGGCAAGGATGGATTGGCGAAACTAAGAGTGACGGGAAGTCCAATCAGGAAGATCAGTGCGACCAGTTGAATTGCCCACAAAAACTGGCGACGCCTGGATGATATATTGCTAAAAGTTGGTTGCATGAGCGGCCTCCCTGTCGTTTAAAACCTGTAACTGAGGCGAAAATGCCAGCGACTTTCATCATCACCGGTTTCCCCTGCACCTTGAATCACATAACCAAAATCGACTTTGGCAAACAGGCGCTCGTAAGCCTCAACCTTCACACCAAGTCCAGCCGAGGCAATTTCGTCGGAGTCAGCCTCGCCAGGGAGAGGATCAACCCGTTCGATTTTACCGTAGTCGGCAAAACCGAACGGAGCAAGCTTGACCCTGTTATCGAACAACGATCCGAGCAGG
>PKTY01000198.1 GCA_002869725.1 Desulfuromonas sp.
CAAGCACCGACGGTGAGTCGTCGACAATCAGGATTTTCTTGGTCATGTTATCTCCAGCCTGCTAACTTGATGATCTGATTTTCCAACTGGTCCCCCCGGGTGAGTCGAGCAGCTCGACACCGCGTGCCGTCAACTGGTCGCGAATCTGATCGGCGCGGGCAAAATCCTTCTCCTGCCGGGCCTGCAGGCGAGCGGCGATCTGTTGATCAACCTCGGTTTCCGTGAGGCCAAGATCGGTCAATCCGCGCAAATTCAGACGCCGCAGCCAATCGGCCGGATCTGAAGCGAACAGTCCGAGCACCGCCCCCAGCTCCACCAGCCTGGCACTCACCGCCCTTACGGTTGCAACTTTCTCCTGGTTCTTGCGGAATTTTTTCTCGGCAACCAGGCGGTTGATAGTATGGGTCGCCTCGAACAGGTGACCGATCGCCTGAGCGGTATTGAAGTCGTCATCCATAGCCACACGAAACTGCTCCGCCAGCTGATCGCTCTCCGCGACCGGGCCGACAGGAGTCTCCGCCAATTCGGCGACAGCCTCCCTGGCGGTCTGTAGCGCCTCGTAGAAACGGCTCAACCCGATACGGGCTTCTCTCAGGTTCTGGTCGGAAAAATCGATGGGCGAACGATAGTGGGCGGTCAGCAGGAAAAAACGCACCACCTCCGGATCGTACTGCTTGAGGATGTCGCGGATGGTAAAAAAATTGCCCAGCGACTTGCTCATCTTCTCCTGGTTGATATTGACGAAGCCGTTGTGCAACCAGTACTTGACGAACGGTTTGCCACTCGCCCCTTCGGACTGGGCGATCTCGTTTTCGTGATGGGGAAAGATCAGATCGCGCCCCCCGCCGTGAATGTCGAAGGTTTCACCGAGCAGCGCCGAACTCATCGCCGAACATTCGATGTGCCAGCCGGGACGACCAGGGCCCCAGGGTGAATCCCAGCTCGGCTCGTCGGGCTTGGCCGCCTTCCACAGGGCAAAGTCCATCGGGTTGCGCTTGAGTTCACCGGGAGCAATGCGTGCTCCGGCCTGCATCTCCTCCATGGTCCGCTTTGAGAGCTTGAGGTAATCGGAAAACTGCCCGACACTGTAATAGACATCCCCTTCGATGGCGTAGGCCATCCCCTTTTTGATCAGGGTTTCGACCATGGCGATGATCTGCTGGATGTAGTCGGTGGCACGCGGCTCATGGGTCGGCTTGCACAGGCCAAGAGCCTGCATATCTTCATCGAAAGCGCGGATGAACTCCTCGGCCAGCTCGCGGCTGGAGATTCCTCGCTGGTTGGCGCGGTTGATGATTTTGTCATCGACGTCAGTATAGTTGCGCACATAGGTGACATCAAAACCAGCATAGCGTAAGTAGCGAAAGATCGTATCGAAAACGATGTTGGCGCGGGCATGGCCGATGTGACAATAGTCATAGACCGTCACTCCGCAGACGTACATGCCGACTTTGCCGGGAACCCGGGGTTCGAAGGGCTCTTTTCGGCCGCTCAGGGTGTTGTAGAGACGCAGGCTCATTCACTCTTCTCCTCATGGCGACGGCCCGGTAGACATATGGAGCCGGGCCGCGCAACCGGTTTCATAACACAAAACGGCTAGTTAGTGAAGAGGGTTGGTTATCCGGCCTTGAACAAGGCTTTCACCGCTTGCGGCATCAGTTCAAGGGGGAGAACTCGTTCGACCGCGCCGCGATCGATGGCGACCTTGGGCATGCCGAAAATTGCACAACTTGCCTGATCCTGGGCAATGGTCAGTGCGCCAGACTGCTTGAGCGCGAGCAGACCGGCAGCGCCGTCTTGGCCCATGCCGGTCAACAGCAGGGCGACGGTCTCGGCAGCCAGACCATTGTCGGCCAAGCTCTGAAACAGAGCATCGACAGCCGGGCAGCAGTTGTGCAAAGGAGCGCTGTCGCTCAAACGGAGGGTGCGTCCGGCCAGGGTCAGATGACGACCGTTGGGCGCCACCAGGACCTGGCCGGGCGACAGGTTCGCTCCATCTTCGGCAAGGGCGACCTTGTGCCCGGTCTCCCGGCGCAGCCAGGCAGCAAACCCCGGGGCAAACCCTTCAGCAATGTGCTGAACGATCAGGATCGCCGCCCTGATCCCCTGGGGGATTTCACGCAGCAGATGAAGAACCGCCTGCGGGCCACCGGTCGAAGCGCCGATGGCGAGAATTGAGTATTTTTTCGATGGATCAGGGAGGGGGGCTGAAGGCTGCGGCGGAGCAGGGCTGCGGTTGCGCCGGTAGTGATGAATCACCCGAATCCGGCTCAAGCTCTTGACCTTGGTGATCAGTTCCACCGAAATTCGATCAAAGGCCTCACTGATCACCCCTGACGGTTTTTCCATGACATCGAGGGCGCCAAGGCGAATCGCCGAGAAAGCGTTGCGACTGTCGAGGTGGTCGGTGTTGGCAGAGAGCACCAGAATCGGCGTCGGGCATTCCGCCATGATTTCGCTGGTCGCATCCAGACCGTCCATCACCGGCATCATAATGTCCATGATCACCAGGTCAGGGCGCAGTTCTTTGGTCAGCTCCACAGCCTTGCGGCCATCGGCGGCTTCGGCAACGATGTCGATCAGCGGGTCTTGAGCCAGCAGGTCACGCAGGATGGTGCGGGTTAAGGTCGAGTCGTCAGCAATCAGAATACGGGTCATAGCAGGAAGGTCTTCAACCGACCAAGGCATCTACGGTGTCGAGCAGCACGCCCTGCTCGAAGTTTCCTTTGACAATATAGGCCTGGGCGCCGGCCTCCATCCCCTGGCGACGATGATCGTCGGATGCCAGGGATGTCACGATAATCACCGGCATCTCGGCGGTGTTTTCACGCTTGCGGACTTCGCGGGTCAACTCGAAACCGGTCATCCCCGGCATCTCGACATCGCTGACCATCAGGTCGAAACGGCTGTTGGCCAGCTTTTCGAGGGCATCGAACCCGGAGACCGCGGTAACGACTTCGTAGCCATGGGTTTCGAGAATGTTCTTTTCCATGGTGCGGGTGGTGATCGAGTCATCGACCACCAACACCCGGCCGCGTTTGCCTGCCTGTTCCCTGGCAGCTGCCTGGCGGATCTGGGATCTGCCTTCATTGGACTGACTGCCGAACAGGTCGGCGACCGCCAGGATCAGGGCGGGAGTGCCATTGCCGAGCAGTGTCCCTCCGGAAAAAAACTCCAGGCTCTTGAGCTGGCTGCCGAGAGGCTTGACGACGACCTCCTGGAGGCCCAGGGTCTGATCGACCAGCAGCCCAAGAAGTTGCTCGCGGTAGTTGAGAAGCAGTACGCTCAAGCGCTGCTCCGTCGCGGATTCTTCCTGCGCGAAGCCAAGAAGCCGTGCCAGACTGGTGAGAGGGATCGACTGATTCCTGACCCTGATTACCTCGCGCCCCATCTCCTCGATCACATCCTTGGGACCAATGCGTAACACTTCGTCGATGTAGTTCTGGGGACAAGCCAGGATTGTCCCTGCGACCTTGACCAGCAGGCCGGTGAAAATGGCCATGCTCAGGGGAAGACGAAGCGTCAGCTCGGTGCCGACACCGAGCTGGGAACTGAGAGTCAGATCCCCCTTGACCTGGTCGAGATTGGCCTTGACCACATCAAGCCCGACACCACGCCCCGAAACATCGGTAATGAACTCCCGGGTTGAAAACCCCGGTTCAAGCACCAGGTAGATCACCGCGTCATCACTCATCGAGTGAGCCTGCTCGTCGGTCAGTAAGTTACGCTTGATCGCGGTCTCACGGATTTTTGCCGGGTCCATCCCCTGGCCATCGTCACGAATAAGAATCCGGGCAAAACTCCCCTCATAGCTGGCTTCAAGGCGGAGAGTTCCGGCCTTGGGCTTGCCGTCTGCGAGTCTGGCGTCCGGCGCTTCTATCCCATGGTCGACCGCATTGTTGATTACGTGAAGCAAGATCGGCTTGATGGCGTCGAGCATGTTGCGATCGAGTTCGACATCCTGACCGGAGACCACGAAGCGTACCTCTTTCCCCAATGATCTGGCGAGGTCGCGGATCGAGCGCTCAAAGTCGTCGGTAATGGTGGCCAGCGGCAGCAGACGCAGCTCCATGGTCCGCTGGTAGACATCCTGGGCCTGGTAACCCAACTGCAGGCTGTCGTGTTCAACATCGTTGAGGATGGTCGCCATATCGTGGCGAATCCCATTCATCACCTGATAGTCCTCGGTGTCGTGCAGCCGCCCGAGGAAGAGATCCATTTTCTGCAGGAGGGTCTTCATCTGCTTCTGGCGCTCGACCAACGACTGATGACAGAGAAGAATTTCCCCCATGTTGTTGACCAGTTCGTCAAGGCGCTCGACGCTGGCCCGTACCGATTTTCGTCGTTCGCTACCGGGGGAAGCCTGTGCTGCCGCCTTACTCAGCTGGGCTTCATGCAGTTTTCCTGTCTCCAACGCTTCGACCACGTTATCGACATTGACACTGACTTCACCGCCAGAATGGGCCTCGGCGGTCAACGCCTCGATCGCGTCAGTGGCCACCAGCATAACATCGACCAGGTCGGCGCTCAGTTCCTGGTCGCCGTGCTGGAGATTTTTGAGCAGGCTTTCAACACGATGAGCCACGCCGGAAAGTTCGGTCAGGCCAACCATGTTGGCCGAACCCTTGAGGGTATGGGCGCTACGCAACAGGTCGTTGATCAGGGCATCGCTGGGCCCCTCCTTCTCCAGGTTGAGCAGTCCCTGACGCAGGTTTCCGAGGTGCTCTTCAGCCTCCCGGATAAAAATCTCCACGTATTTGTCCTGCTTCTTCATCTCATCTCCCTGGCTTGGAGAGGTGTCGCGTCTGCTGGTGACAACGGGTCAGTCCATCAGGTAGCCGATGCGGAAGGCTCCCCAGTGCCGTCCCTTGACAAAGACCGGGGCACTGATATCCCACATTTTTTCGCCGGTGTCACGGTTATAGACCTGCTGTAGGTAGTCCTTGCCGTCGTTGCCGTCATAGTGGGCCGCAGCAAGGCCGACCGGATCACTGAAGATGCGCTTGGTTCGGTTGCCGGTCATATCCTGTTCGTAGTCCCCGGTCAGGGGCCGATTGAACTTGCTGTTATGGGTCGGCAGATAGCCGTTGCGGTCGACCAGCACTGCGAAGACCACGTGACTGTCAGTAAGGAAGCTGTCCTCGAACTCCTGGATGGTTTGGTCGAGGAAGCGGTCGTAACTGGTATGATACTTTTGCGGGTCGGTGTCAGGAATCGGCAGGTAGTCCTCGTCGAATATCTCTTCCAGACTGAACTTGCCGCGATCGACCGCTTCGGTCAAAACCCGGGCCATCTCCTTTGAACCGCTCTTAACCTTTTCCTTGGCCTGAGCCAGCAAATCTTCCTCGACCAGGTCCTGAAGGCGTTCGGCCAGGGATGTCAGCTCGCTGATCGACTCGGTGGTCTCCTGGGAGCTGGTCGCCACCTGGTTGGCCACATCGCGTACCTCGACGATGGTCTCCGCCATCTG
>PKTY01000259.1 GCA_002869725.1 Desulfuromonas sp.
ACGAAAAAAATGAAGGGGAGGTTCTTGTTCTCGTTATCCGAATCGCCCATCGCCATCACGTCTATCGGTAGTCCTCAGCCATCACTCCAACTGCTTGACCATCTCGGGATAGTAAACCGGTGACCACGGCTTTTCACGCAGTGCCTGGAGCAGTTTTTCTGCTTCTTCCTCCTGCCCGGTCGCTTTCAGCTGCCCGACCAGTTGCAACTGCAGCCAGACATTCTCGGGCTGGGCGGCAATGGCCAGCATTAGCATGCGCTGGACCTGCTCAGTGAGGTTCTGCTCCTTAGCGACGTTGGCCAGCTCAAGGAACTCCAAGGCGTAGACTGGGTCGAGGGCAACTGCCTGGTTGAGCTTTGCAAGGGCATGATCTCCCTCCTTGAACTGCCGCAAGACCTGGTAGAGAGCGTATTTAACCGCAGGGTCCTCAGGGTTGTCCGTCTCCATCTCCTCGTAAAGCTTTCGCACCTCCTCCTTCTTGAAAAAATTCTCCAGGTAGAGCGCACGTCCGTGCTTGTCCCACTGGCTTGGCAGCGGAGCGTCGAGAAGCTCCGGTTGCTGGTAGAAACGACTGATATCGCTGGCGACGAAACGGGAGGTCAGGGGGATGGCGCCATTCAGGTTGGCTGCCGAAACGGTGACGGCCAGGGCCTGCCACTGTTGCGCGCGCAGCGTGTTGTGCAGCTGGCCGAGCAGCGTGTAGAGAGGGGTCTTGATCTCCCCTTTGTAGAGGGGGGCGACAAATGTCATGTCAAAGTGCAGGATTATAGGGCTGGAAAGGGGAGGGAGGGCGTCGATGTGGACGGCTTGGAACGGAATGTTGCGCACCATCCCAGAAAAGACGCCGGGTGCTGTTGTGGTGAAAGAGGTCGCTTCTGCCTGGTCCACCGCACCAAGGTCGAGTAGCTGACTCTGGAATACACTCAAGTCGAGTTGATCAGCACCGGATTTGCTCGGGAGCACCCAGACAACCCGTGAGAAGAGACCGGCCTCAAGGGCGGCATCCACGGCCATCGATGGCAGTAGTAACGGATTTGGTCCTGTGGTGTCGAGACGCGTCTTGAGCTGCTCTGAGGGCCCATGGAGGAGCAGTTCGACAACTTCAGCTCGCAGTTCATCGGGGATCGGTGCCAGCAAAGGGTCCTGGGAGAACAGAACCAGGGCAGGTTTCTCTTTCCGAAATTTTCGCCAGGTCGGCAGAGCGCCGGTAGCTAGCTCAACCAGGTTGGGTTGAAGTGACTGCTCCAGCAGTGTGATGGTGGATGGTGAATCCTGTTGCTTGTCGACAGTCTGTGTTTCGCTGGGCTCTTTAACTTCAACAGCTTTTTGTTGATTTTGAACGGTTTGTTTCGGTTCGGCGATGGCTTCTTTTTTTTCTGGTGCGCCAGTCTGGTTCTCGCATCCGGAAACCAGAATCATCGTTGCAAGGATCAAGGTGATCAGTTTCATCGTGTAGACCTCCATTGGCCCCGTCAATATAGACAAGAAGGAATTGTAAGCCAAGAGGTCTTATGCGAGCGGTTGAACTTTCGGTTTATCCATTAAGAGGTGTTTTGCTGAATTTCGAGATGCCGCCGGTCTGACCTTCGATCTCTGCTGCCTTGCGTATCAGGTTTTCCCCATCGTTGGGTCGACCGCTGCGGATGTAGCCGCGGCCGAGGTCGCGCAGGGCATTTGCGACCTCTATGGGTGACTGACCGAGATTGACCAGAGGGAGGTAGATTTTGCCAGCGGCTTGGGCGTCGAGCAACATCCGCATGTTCTGCATCTGGAATTCGCCTAATGTATTTTGCCCGAGGTTGTATCTGGCGGCGTATTCAAGGAGCGGCCGGTCGTCGGTGTTGAGCTCGGCGTGCTCGGTCAGCGGCAGAAGCGGACCTTCCGAGAAAAGGTAATGTATGGCCACCAGGTCGCCGGGGGTCAGGATGTCGACCTCGCGCAGAGCCGCGGCGATCTCTGGAACGGCCAGACGCTGGCGCAAGACCTGGTAGTCAAAATTTAGATCATGGTGAGCGCCGACCAGGATCAGGTCTGTGCCGGCCTTGAACAGCATTGTTTTGGGAAATTCCTTGAGGAAGGTGTTGAACAGGGTCCGCAGGTTCTCCGGGGTGATGTCGTAAAGCCCGATCCACTGGCAGAACAGCCCTTGTGGCTTGAGACGCTGGCTGGCTAGCTGGTAAAAGTCGGCGGTAAAGAGGTTGGCGTTGCCGGTCTGCCAGGGGTTGGACGGCTCGGAGACGATCACGTCATACTGTTGCGGTTCGATCAGCAGCATGTTACGTCCGTCGTTGACATAAAGGCTCTGCTTGGGGTGGTTGAGGGCGCCTCCATTGGCTTCCTCGAACCATTTGACGGTCGCAACAACCTCCCCCGAAATCTCCACACAATCGATTCGCTCCGTCGGGTGTGCGGCCATTCCGCGCAAGGTGATGCCGGTTCCCAGGCCGATAACCATGACTTCTCTGGGGTTGGGGTGGAGCAGCAGTGGCAGGTGTCCGACCAGCAACTGGGTCGCCATATCTTTCCCCGTACCACCGTCGGTCTTGCCATTGACCGTGAAGAATCGGTTGCTGCCGTCGAGGCTCTCGAAAATGGCGACAGTGGTATCCCTCCCCTCGACCACATCCAGAATGCGCTCCTTGGCCAGCACCTCATCGATGCCGCCCGCTTGCCGATACTTCGGTGCGTAGACGTAGACGCCGCTGTTCATCAGCTTTTCATCCCAGTCTGCCGGGTAGAAGGAGATGACTATTCCCACTGCCGCTAAGGCAGGGATGCGCCAGGCGGCCTTGAGATGTTCACGGAACTGAAAGCACAGGAACATGCCAATCGACACGTTGGCGATTGCCAGCAGGCGAAAACTGCCGAGGATCCCGAGTAGCGGCACCAAAACCACGCCGGCCAGCAGACTGCCGACGACCGCACCTACTGTGTTGTGCAGGACCACCAGTCCGACCCCCTCGCCGGTGCGGCCCCGCCCCGGATCGATAATCGCCACCGCCGCCGGCAATAGGGATCCGGAAAGAACCGTGGGAATCAGCATGATAGTCAGTACGATCGCAAAAGAGAGTCCCGACAGAATCCACCAGCTTTCACCAGAGAAGTTGTGAGCCTGTTGGAACAGGTAGGCGAGCTGGTCGTAACAAGGGGCCGTGGCGAAGATGGCAACCCCCATCATGATTGAGAGCAGCACAAACAGTTGTCGCTCGTTGCGCTCCGGTTTTACCCACCGGGCATAGATCGCTCCTCCCAGGGAGATGCCGACCAGGTAGGCGCTCAGCATTAATGAAAATGCGTAGGTGGTATTCCCCAGAAAAAGCAGAAGAACACGGGTCCAGAGCATCTCATAGGCGAGGGAAAAGGCGCCGACCAGGCCGATGGCAATCAGGATCGGTCGGTGTTCGCTGGCGCGTAGAGGTTCTTCCGGGCGGGTCGCCTTGGAAACGTCTATAACCTGGGTTTCTCCGTATTGACCGGCCAGCCAGAAGGTGCCGGCAGCGACCAGCAGGTTGCCAGCGATGGCCAGGTAGCCGGTCATAGAGAGGCCAAGGCTCGGGATCAGAAGATATCCGGCCAGAAAGGCGCCGAGGGTAGCTCCGAGGGTGTTGAGTGCATAGAGACGGCCGATCTGGCCGCCTGATTTTTTGCGGGCAAAGTAGCGGCACATTAACGGAAAGGTGCCCCCCATGCAGATTGTCGGTGGCAGCAGGAGCGCCGCAGAGAAAATCAGGTGCAGGACGTTGGAGATGTCCCATTGTGCTGCTGTTGCGCGATGTAGCCAGACGTAAAATTTTTCGATGGCCATCAGTGTTGGCGGGAAAAGCAGGGCGGTCAGGGCTATCCCCAGTTCCAGCCAGGCATAGACGCGCAGAAGGTTGCTCTCCTGGTCAGCGTAGCGACCGAGCAGGTAGCTTCCAAGCGCCAGTCCCCCCATGAAGGTCGCCGCGACGATACTGATGGCAACCATGGTGGTTCCGAAGGTTAGAGAGAGGTATTTGGTCCAGAGAACTTCATAGATGAGAGCGCAGGCACCAGAAAGTGCGAAGAGGGGGTAGATGATTCGTTTCACCAGGGGAGAAGAGCTCATGACCTTCGTTGCCAACGAGGAACATTATTAACGGCAAAACATTATAAATATTAAACGAATAATTCTTTATAAGTAAAGTCAAATTAAATAAAGCACAGATTGTGCCAATTAAATAAAATTAAGTATATTTTTTTGTGAAATGGAAAATAATTTGCAATGATTAGTGTGCAGAATACAATGATTTTGAATTATTAAAATGAAAATTATTGATGATAAGTACATGAATTTGCGTGAATAATTTGAAAAGTCCAACCTCGTAAGGGAGGTAAAGAGATGAGACGGTTTTTCGCGTTGTACGGGCTAATGGCGGTGATCTCACTGCTGGGTTGTGTCATATCGCCTTGTCAGGCTGAAGCGGCGGTCAGTTTCAGTTCGCTTGGCCGGATTATGGCGGATGGATTGAGGGCCCCGGGCGCGATGGATATTGACGGTGCCGGCAACCTGTATGTGGCTGATGGGCGCGGAGGTGAAGTCTTTAAGTTCGATCAGCACGGCCGTCTGAAGGGTGTATTCAGTCTTGACGGTACAGGTGCCGGTCTTGCCGTATCTCCGGAAGGAGATCGGCTCTATGTGGCCAGAAGTCATGATGTGGTGATGGTCGATGCGGTCACTGGTTCTGAGCTTGGCCTGCTGGCCGGAGGGGCCGTCGCCGAAGGGGTCGAGTTTGCCTGCGTTGGTGAGATCGACCTCGACAGTGCCGGCAATGTCTATGTGGTGGAGAACAGCCACATGAAGATCAAGGTCTACTCGGCTGCCGGCCAGTTTATCAACCAGTTCGGCGGCAATGGCAAAACGCCCGGCACCTTCATGCGGATCAGCGGCATGGCGATCGACCCTTCCGGGCGGGTGGTGGTGTCGGACGCTTCTTCGGCGACCAGGGAGAACGGCAAGATTCATGTCTTCACGATGAATTCGGACCATAGCGTTCAGAGCGTGGTGGCCTACCTCAAATCGAGTACGGCCAACTTCGGTTCTCCCTACATGGATTCACCGCGAGGTCTGAGTTTCGACGGCCAGGGGCGCGGCTTTTTCCTCGAGTACTTCCGGACCTCGATCCGGGTGACTGATGCCACATTTAAGTATGCCGGTACCAGTGTCGGCTCGATTGCTGTCGGTTTTGAAGTGGGCCAGTTGAGCAACGTGATCGACTCGGCTTACGACACCGTCAACAACCGTCTGTTCGTGAGCTGTGACACCCTGCGCATCGAAGTGTTCGGCATTGATGGCGGTCAGAATCCCGAGCCGGTTGTAACCAATCAGGCCCCGGGGAGTGCAACCCCCGTATCCCCCACCAATAGCACGCTGATCACCAGTGC
>PKTY01000363.1 GCA_002869725.1 Desulfuromonas sp.
AAGCCAAACTGGAAAATTGAAGGAAAGATTCCACCTCAGGACAACGAGATTCTGCTCGGCCATGAAGTTGCTAAGCATGAAGGCTTAAAGCCGGGAGAAGTCTTTACAGAGACTGACGATGGAACTTCGCTGGTCATTGCCGGGATCGTTGGCCTGACCGGCAGCCAGGATGACGCCTTTGTCTATCTACCCATACAGACAGCGCAGAGAATACTTGATCGGCCAGACGCGGCAACCGCGATTGGCGTCAAAGTAACAGACCCTGAACAAATGGGCAAAATTACGGATGAACTGACCTCAGCCGTACCAGGAATACAGATTGTGACCATGGGCGAGGTGATGAATTCCATATCTAACTTGGCAGCGTCTGCTCGTGCACTGAGTTTGGCTATCGTTTTAATTGCAGTGCTCATCAGTGCCGTTGGCGTAATGAATTCGATTCTTATGTCTGTTTTCGAACGCAGTCAGGAGATAGGAATGATGAGGGCTATTGGCGCCTCTCGACGTGATATTTTTCGCATCATTCTGGAGGAAACGACAATCCTGTCACTCTCGGGAGGTGTCTTGGGGATTGCCTTGGCAACCCTGGGATCGAAACTGATAGAAGCGTTTGTCCGGTCTGTGATGCCTTTTGTCCCCACCGGCAGCCTGATCAGTTTCGATCCATTGCTCGCTCTTGGAAGCATGCTGTTTATCATGGGCATTGGCTTGTTTGCAGGACTCTATCCGGCCTGCAAAGCGTCGAAAATCAACCCCGTTGAGGCTATAAAAGGATGATTGAACTTAAGGGAATAGAAAAGCACTACCGTCGCGGCGCAGAAGATGTTCGCGCTTTACGTGGCGTTGACCTGAGCGTCGATAAAGAAGAGCTGTTGGCTATTACTGGCCCGTCAGGTGCTGGCAAAACGACACTTCTGCATATTCTCGGATGCCTCGATCAGCCGACTCATGGCGAAGTTTTGATTGATGGTGTCGATGCCTCTCGTATGCCTGAAGCGGAAGTCGTCAAGCTAAGACGGGATAAGATAGGATTCGTCTTTCAGCAGTTCTACCTAATTCCCGGGCTGAGCGTGTATGACAATATCGCTCTCCCGCTGCTCTTCAGTAAGAAACCAGCGACGCCAGAGAAGCTCACGAAGTTGGCGCAAACGGTGGGTTTGGAGCATCGACTTGACCACGTCCCATCTCAACTGAGTGGTGGAGAGATGCAGCGTACGGCCATCGCACGTGGCTTGGTCAACGAACCTGAAATTCTTCTGGCCGATGAGCCTACCGGGAATCTTGACAGCGAGAACAGCGAGAAGATATTCGAAATTCTTCGTTCGTTGAGCAACAATGGCCTAACTATTGTTATGATTACTCATAACACTGACCTTGCAGCACGTGCTAATCGTACCGTTCATATTAAAGATGGATTGGTCCACACAGCAGAATAATTCATTCATCCCGGGTCCACAGTGCAAGGTTAACTTCAATTGATCCGGGGTCTTGTCCACCCGCAGCTTCTGTATTCCGACCTCCTGTTCGGCTGTCGGTTCACGCTGGGCACCATGCCGGCGACCACGAAGGCCAGGCTTGATGGCGTCAAGGCCACCACGTTCGTACTTTCTCCAGATGGTGCTGACGTGGCTTTGGCAAAGACCGACAATGCCAGAGATCTCCTTGTTGCTCAGCCTTTTCACGAAAGGTCCTCCATTGGCGAGATTCCAAGCCAGAAATTTAGGAGGATGTTTTATAGTAAAAAAGCCCCAACCAAAGGGTGGGGCGGGGGTACATTAGGCTTGCGGGAGATTACGAGGGCTATCACTTAAAGTGCAGTTTGTGGCGCCAGCGTGAAAGTCTGCTAAGATAAGAAAGTTGGAGAACGTTAACTTTTTTGTTTATGACCTTTTGAGGTGACGGCTGGTCCGGCCTGGGCTAGGCCAGCAATTAGCCAATGCGCATTCAAATTTGCGTCAATAACTTCATCCTGGCTGAAGGTATAAAGGTCATCATTGCCGAAAGCCTGAGGGATGCCATTGCCGGCCACCGGTTCTATGGACCGAACCTGCAAGACCCAGACATCGTCCTGTTCGATTCCCAGCAGAAAATTGACGACCTGAAAAAGGCGTACCCCCAATCCCGCTTCATCTGCCTCGATCTGGGCTTAAAGGAAGCCGAAATCGCCTGTCTCCTCTCTCTGCATGGTGTTCAGGGGATCATTTCTCCAGGGCTTGCCCCTAGCATGTTCGGCAAGGCCCTGCGCCTGGTCTGCCAGGGTGAAATCTGGGCCGAGCAGTGCCACCTCAAGGCACTTTTGGGAGATAAGCCCCACCATCATGGACAGGATTTGCACAAGCTGAGTGTCAGGGAGGTGGAGATTGTCCGGCTGGTGGCCAGCGGTTTGCGCAACCGGGAGATAGCCGACCACCTTTACCTGAGCGAACCCGCGGTCAAATCGCACCTTAGCCGAATCTACAAAACCCTGCATGTCCCCAATCGTTCCTCCCTGGTTGCCCTCGTCAGCGACACTGACTGGTTGAACCACTAACTTCTCCAAAAAGTTGCAGAGTGCCAACGAACGTTGTGCGACTTACGGATCTCATTTCTCTCCGAAGGTTGCGTTGTCCTTCCCTTCCGGCTTGTCAAAATTAAATCAAGCTCAGAGATTATCATTCTCTAACAACCCGACTTGCTCTCACCCCAGAGGGCGAAAGGAGGCGCTATGAAAACGAAACCAAACAAATCTAGGGAAGGGAAATTGTGGCGAAAGGTCGTGATGCTGGCAGGTGTCCTGCTGTTGCTCCTCGCCACACCGGGGTGGAGCGTCAAGGATGGCGGTGAAACGGCAGGAAACAACCTGAGCTTTCCGGTGATCTGGTCGGAAGGGGTGACCAAGGTGCTGCCCGGGACGGCCGGGATGACACCGATTCTTAATGGCGAGTGGTGGTACTGGTGGGGAACCTCGGGCGTCGACCCGGATATCATCCCTCTGAGTTGTCCGCCAGATCCTGATGACGAAACATTCTGTGATGATCGGATCGCCATGCAGGCTAGCGGCCCGGCGCCAGGTGAAGGCTGGGTCAAGGCCTACCTGCAGAAGGATGCCGGTAACCTGTGGCAGGCCGGCAGCGTCGACATGAGTGCGGCGCCCTTGGTGGTTCACTGGATCGACTGGGGGGACAACCTGGAATCAGTCGACTGGTACACCCGATCCCAGGTGCGCACCGAGGTGGTGCTATTCGAGGACCTTTCCGAACCGATGCTTGAATATGAAATGCGCCATGTATCCGGCTGGGGGATTGACGAGGTGCATGGTCTGGCGGTGGCCAACGAAACGCCCCAACAAGGGCTAGGGGGCCAGGCCACGGTCTTTTCTCCCTGTGCCCGGTTGACCATCCAGAAGCTTTTGGTCGAGCGGAGCGATCCGCAACTGGTGGATGGTCTGCAGTGGGTGCCAGGTGTTGGATGGGAGGAAGTCGGTTTTGATGACCTGATCAATCCGGCGATCTTCAATGGCGCTGTTCATGAGGCAGGGGATGGCCCCGGCTACTACAATGCCGAGATCAACGTCAAGGGGCGGATCATTTACGGATATACCTGGAATGTCCGCAAGCTCAACGACGGGGCTGGTGACTACCGTGTAACCTTCAGCTTCGACGAGACCTGCGGTAGCGCCACGCGCAATGTCGCCTTTGGCGAAAATGTCACTCAGATCATGGTCCCCCTTGAAGAGGAAGAGGTGGTGGTGGCCAGTGAAGAGGGAGATGACGGCGGCGATACCGGAGGAGCGGCCGCAGTGCTCGATACGACCAACAACCTGACCTATATCGATGTGCGGATTCTTGAGCGCAGCGGTGGTGGCAACGGTGGCGGCAAGCCGGCCGATACTCCGGGTGGCGGATCTGGCGGAGGAAACGCCGGCGGTAATCCAGATGCTCCGGGCGGCGGGAAACCCTGATAGCCATCAGGGGGGATAAGCGTCAGGCAGCTGCAATCCAGCTGCCTGATGTCGGTTTGACCGGAAGGAAAAGGAGAAAAGACATGAAAGCAACCGTTCTGCTCACCTTAATCATTGTGGGCGCCGCATTCTGTCTGGTCGCCGACGTTCAAGCGCAGTTGACTCGGGAGTCTGGTGCCAGTTCGATTGCCGGGACTCTGCAAAAGACCGTCGATGACGCGGACGATTATCTGCTCCACAGCGATGGCCAGCAGATTTTGTTCATCGACCTTGATGCGGCAGTCTACATCAACAGGGAGACCCACACTGGTCACGATACCGCTCCAGAGACAGTTGCCACGGATTCAACGGGTGAGACAACCCATGAAGAGGGAGGGTGTGGTGGAGGGCCGGCAGAATTTGCCCTGGAGCTTTTCGATCTTGGCGAGGAGCTGATCTGCCAGGCAGGAAAACCGAAAGCTCCCGGTTGGGATACCGATCCCCGGATGGCATGTGTGATCGAGAACCCGGGTGACTATATCCTGCGAGTCCGTTTCGCCAGCAGTGAAGGGCACGCCGATACACAGACCGGGATACCGAAAGTTCACCCCTACCTGCTGAACCTGTCGCTGCGTAAACTGGGTGGCAATGAACAACAGATCGAGGTGGACAGGGCGATCAAACAGAGCCGCAATGACCTTGCTTACAAAGAGTAGCCAGGTCTGAGCGTGAAAGGAGCCGACCATGCGTACACTTATTTTTCCCATTTTAATCGGTTTTCTGCTGTGCGCGGCCCCGGTGCTGGCCCATCACCCGGCCGCAGACATCGTTGACGAGGAGATCTATTCCTTTCTCGACGAAATGGTCTCCGATACACCCCATGCCACTCTGGATTTCGATGATATGGGGAACATGATCGTGGTCGAGATCACGACGGATTTCGTCAGCACGGCGGAAGCTCTCATCCAGCAAGGACTGCTGTCCCACGCATCCCTGCTCGACGGCGATGTCACGATGACTATCGAGTTCGAGGAACAACCTGAGGAATCGATCTTCTATCCCCTGCCTAACGGGAAATCCGACAACGCCAGCAAAAATCATAGCAAGTGGTCGGAATGGGGTGGCAAGGTCATCATAACGATTGTGCAGGAGTTTGAGTGAAAGGCTTTGGATGTAAGGCGGGAGACGTTCCTCCCATATAAAGGAGTCGAGCCGTGATAGCCATTATCAGAACAATCAAGGTTTCATTGGTGCTGCTTGTAGCGATGTTACTGGTTGCTTGGATGACACCATATAGCAATACTGACTCTGTGCCGCAGCCCAAAATCTATCTTGCCCAAGGAGGCGGTGGTGGCGAAGGCAGTGGTGGCGAAGGCAGTGGTGGCGAAGGCAGTGGTGGCGAAGGCAGTGGTGGCGAAGGCAGT
>PKTY01000361.1 GCA_002869725.1 Desulfuromonas sp.
TTCGTGCGGCTCGGCGAGGAGCCGGGGTCCGATCCAGAGGGCCATGCCGATCCCGTCGATGAAGTAGTTTTCGCCGGTCTTGACCGCCTCACCGATAATGCCGTCGCCGACCGCAACCGAAGGCAGCTGCGCGACCTCCATCCCCTCGCTGGCCACCGGCTCGAGACGGTTGCTCTTTTCATCGAGCAACAGTACACCGAACTCCTCGGCACCGATCAAGTTGATCACGATCTCGAGGATGATCTGCAGCACCTCCTTGAAATCGAGAGTCGAGTGCAACTGGTAGGAGGCAATGTAGAGATTGGCGAGCATGTTGTTTTCTTCTTCGATCTCCACATAGCGATGGGCAAAATCTTCATTCTCCTCTTCAACTTCACGGATACGGCCAAGGATCTCGTTCTTCTCCTGTTCAAGCTGTTCAATCTTTTCAAGCAGTTTCAGGGAATCTGCTGAACCAGGCGCCATGGTTTGAGCATGATCTTTGAGAGTCTCTTCGAGGCTGACGAGCCGATAACGGAGGCGCTCGTTCTCCTTGAGAAGGTCCTGAGTAAATTCGGCGCCTTTCTTGAACATATTCATGAACTCATCAGCCCGGCTGTGAGCGTTCTTGTCATCTTCATGATTGCTCATGCAAAGACTCCCGTCAAAATTGTAGCGATAGTCGGAAATACAACTTCCGGATCATAGCAATCCTGAACTAAAATTTCCAGAGCTAATCCGACTGAATGCGACCACTCTCTCCACAGTGGCGCAGAATTTCCGGACAAATATTCGGCAGAGCGACAACCTTTTTAACCAAACCGGTGGCAATCGCCTCTTTCGGCATGCCGAACACCACGCAACTGTCTTCCGCCTCGGCGAAAACCGTCCCGCCATGTTCGCCGACCGACCTGGTGCCATCGGCTCCGTCATTCCCCATACCGGTCAGAACCACCCCAAGCAATCGCCGCCCGAACAGAGGAGCTGCCGATTGGAACAGAACATCGACAGAAGGTGTATAACGCTGGTTCTCTCTCGGTGCGCTGACCCTGGCAAACAGCTCATGGCCGCGGCTGACAACCTCCAGGTTCGACCCACCCGGAGCGATCAGCGCCTCCCCCGCCCGAATCGGGTCACCATCTTCGGCCTCGCGAATATCAAGGGCCGAGAAACGGTTCAAACGTTCGGCAAAGGCCTTGGTAAAATCCGGAGGCATGTGCTGAGCAACAGCAAAAGCGACCGGAATTTTCTCCTTGATCGATGAAAAGATCGTCTGCAAAGCCGGAGGTCCGCCCGTGGAAGCCCCGATCACCACCATTTTCTGGGCGCTTGCATCAGGGGAAGCACAAACAGAGGACACCGGCTTGACAAACGGCTTAATCGCGCGGCTTAACGCCGTAGAACGGGCCAGAACATTTTTCAGGTTGGCCCGTGTCACCTCCTGAACCTTTGACTGCAGCTCTTCCTGGATATCCATCAGCGCCGGGGTCACCCGGGAAGAGGGCTTGGTCACAAACTCGATGGCCCCGAGCTCGAGGGCCTTGAAGACATCCTCGTCACCGGAGCGGGAGGAGACCACAATAATCGGCGTCGGCTGCTTGAGCATGACAATGCGCAGCAGCGTGAAACCGTCCATGCGTGGCATCTCCAGATCGAGGGTGATCAGATCTGGACGCAGGTCGACAATCTTGCGCAGTCCCTCTTCCCCGTCACAGGCATAGCCGATGACGTCAACATTCGGCAGCGCCTCAAGGATTCTGACGATGGTGCGTCGGTTAAACGCGGAATCATCAATCACCAGCACCCGCACCTTGCCGGGACTCATTTCTTGAGCTCCTTGCCGAGGGGGGCTGGCAAAGGCTTCTGGTAGACCATGTCGTGCTTGAAGTGGCGTAACAGAAAGTCCGTGCTGAGATTGATCAGCGACTCGGAGTGGCCAAGCAGCAGGTATCCTTCGGGGAGCAGCCGCTGAAAGAAGCTGTCGATCACTTTTTTCTTGCCGGGGATATCAAAATAGATAATCACGTTACGGCAGAAAATCACGTCCATCCGTCCCAACAGCACGATCCGCCCGGCATCGAACAGGTTGAGATGGCTGATACTGACCAGACTCCTGATCTCGTCCTTGACCCGGGACTTGCCGTCTTCGGTGGAGGTAAAAAAGCGCAGCCGGTCGATCTCTTCCGTATTGCGAAAGGAGGCCTCACCGTAAACCCCCTGACGGGCAACCTGAAGCACACGCTGACTGATATCCGTGCCGACAATCTCCACCTTCCAGGAGCTCAACCAGGGCTGATCACGCAACAGCATGGCGATGGTGTAAGGCTCCTCGCCAGTAGAACAGCCGGCGCTCCAGATGCGCAGACTCTTTTTCCCTTCCCGCTCCTTGCGCTCCCGAACTTCAGGCAGAATCTCCTCGACAAAGGTGCGTAACTGGAAATCCTCGCGAAAAAAATAGGTCTCGTTGGTGGTCAGCTGGTCGACAACTTCGGAAAGTTCCTGCTCTTTACTCGGATGATAGCGAAGGAAATAATAGTAATCCTTGAAATTCTTCAGATTGTGTTTCTGCAGCCGCTTGCCGAGGCGTTTTTCGAGCAGGTATTTGGAATCCTCGGTGAAGTTGAGACCGCAGTACTGATAGATAAAATCCCGCAACAGGCGGAATTCATCGGTGTTCATCGGAATGTCTGGCGACATGAACAGCATTGCAGCGGAATTCATCCCTCCAGATCTGCAAGCAGATCTTCCAGTTGCTGACGAACCAGAGGTTCCTCTTCAACCAGCAGGCGCCGTTCGAGAAGATTACGGGCCCCACCCCCTAATGACTGGGCGGCAAGCCGGGCAGAGTGTGCGCGCACTCCCCAGTGGGGATGGTCGATCAGTATCTGCAGATGATCAGGCAACCAGCGTTCCTGGTCGCAGACCGACAACAGATTGAGCACTGCGGTGATCACTTCCTCATCATTGTGGCCAAGAGCAGCCAGCAGCTTGGGGCAGGCTTCTGACCCGGCGAGTTCGACCAGAGTTTCGAGGGCCGCAATGCTGACCAGTCCGACGGGATCGGCTGTCGCCTTCTCGATCAAGTGTCTGGCTCGCTCACTGCCCTGCCGGCCAAGCCCCCGCACAGCCTGGCAGCGAACCCAGAGGTCTTCATCGCGCAAGGCCAGCTCCAGACCGGCAAAGACTTCCTCGCCACGCTGATTACCGAGAATTTCCACAGCGCAACAGCGAACTTCAGCATCTTCGTCGGTCAGAGCCAACAGGATACTACTCAGAAAGTCACCGACTTCGCGCAGTTCGAACGCTTTGACCGCAGACCGACGCACTTCGGCATCGGGGTCCTTGATTGCCCGGCTGAGAGCCTCACCAATAGACTCGCCCTGCAGACGCCCCAACACCGACACGGCGAACCGACGTCGCACCGGGTCTTCACTTTGCAGCACCGGCAGAACCGCTTCGAGTGTCTGCTGCGGGAAGCTGGCACCGAGATCAATCAGGGCCTGAGACGACGATTCCTGAACATCTCCAGCCCCCTCCTGCAGTGAAACCACCAGATCCGGCAAGACTTCGGGGCTGTTGAGCTTGCCAAGGGCGTAAGCCGACATCCGCTGCAGTTGGGGCTCCACGCTGAACAGGGCCTGACGCAGGTAAGGCAGAGCCTGTTGACAGCCTGCCTCGGCGAAAACGTAAGCCAGGGAAGAGCGGTGACGATTGTCAACCTCCGCCCACAGTTCGATGGTCGCATCCGGATGAACCCTGGCGATTTCGATCAGAGCGGCGACACTGTCTCGCTGCAAAGCCTCATAGTCGAGCATGTTGAGCAGCCGCAAGCTCGATTCGGCCGCCCCCAGCCAACCGAGGGTGTGGATTGCAGCGATTTTCAACTCCAACCCGGATCCTTCTTCCAGATGCTCCTCAACCACCTTGGCAACCGGCCCGGTCTCGATGNCGGTCTCGATGTGGCGCAAAACACCACGGACCACTTCTGGAAAACGGCGGGCAAAGTGGTCGACAGCCACCACCGCTGCCTCGCGAACGTTGCGCATCGGATCACGGAGGCTGTCGACCAGTTCGTCAACGGCCGCAGCATCGCCAACCCGTCCGAGGCAATCGACGAGAGCTTTGCGCAGCAGTTTCTCTCCCTTGAAGGGCATCAGACGGGAGTAGGGGACTGCTGCCCCGATCCGGCTGAGGCTGTCAAGAATCGTGAACTGCAGGAGCAGATCGGGATGATCCATGGCATCAAGGAGTGCCGGAACACCGGCTGCGGCCCTCAGTTTGCCTAGATTTTCCGCCGCAGCGGCGCGCACATTGCCGTCGTCATCAGCCAAAGCTGCGATCAGCACCGCTACAGCGCGCTCATCCCCGATATCGCCGAGGATATCGACAATAAACTTGCGGACATCGTGATCGGCACTGTCGGCATGGACAATCAGTTCAGGAACAGCCTCANACCCAGCCGAGTCAGGAATTCGACCGCGGCATTGCGCAGCCCGGCATTCTCTTCGGCGTAAAGGAAATTGACAATCTCATCAACCCGCTCACGGCTAATGGGCAGGCGAAGAAAAAAAGCGATGGCTTCCTTGCGTACCCGCCAGCTTTCATCTCCGAGTCCACGGAATATCAGAGGCAATGCTTGTTCAGCATCGACTCCGGTTAGTTGGCGCAGACCCTGTAGCCGGGCTTCTTCGTCCGGCGAGGCGAGGGCCCTGTCAATCTCTTGTATGCTGGTCACTTAAAAATCCCCGACGACGCTACTGGGCTTGAAGTTCACGGCTGCGTCTTTCAAACAGGTCGATAAAGGCCGATTCGAGTAGTTTACGCTGCTGGATTTCCGGTTGCGGAAATCTTTCCAGAAAGAGTTTGCGTGCTTCCCGAATTTCGCTGGAGAGCAGTTGAGCCCAATTCCCGGTGCGGATGCCTTCATCAATCCGTTCCTGACAGTAGAGGGCGATGTCCGAAACAATGATTCTTGCCAGCCGTTGGGCCCTTTCCAGATCCGGAATCTCCCCGGCACCAACCTCGCGGTCCTCCGCAGAAATGATCTTGTCGTTCACCGCCTTGATGAATTCAGTCTCCTGCCCTTCGGCGGCTGCCAAAGCAGCAAAATCCGGTTTCTCGTCGGATTCGGCATCGCTGGAGGACTCCGGTTGCAAGGTTGCCGTCAACCGGTTGATTTTCAGTGCCAGATGATCCGGAAGGTGGTGTTTCTCCACGTAATCATCGGCGCCGTACAGGGAGCTTGGCGCTCGCTTATAAGCATTTTTATTGTAAACCGAGGAGAGCAGAATGATCTTAACCTGTTCAAGGCCGGGCAGTCGGCGCACCTTTTCAACGACTTCAAATGCATAGAGACCCTGCAGCGCGACATCGACAACCGCAACATGGGGTGGAGTGGCCTCCATCGCCTGCAGCACTTCATCGCCACTGTGCCCGACGCTGACCACCATCCCGGCATTTTCAAGGATGGCACGAATTGTCCCACACAGGTCTGGGTCGCTGTGGGCGACCATCACACGAGTCTGCGGAGCGGAACTCCCCTCGTTAACGGTTGCCGTCAGTTCCACCTTGAACTGGTTTCGACACCTGGCGCATCGCAACGTGACGCGCTTGCCGCCAAGTTTCTGGGGGTCGAGACGGAAACGCGCGGCACAGGATGGACATTGAACAATCATTAAAAAATAACCTCTGGGGGAAATGAATTTGTCACTGGAAGGCTGCTGCCGATTAGTTGTTGCCCGTCACCTGCGGTCTTACGGCAAGGTCTTTCAGAGCCAGCTTTTCACTGCTGGAAAGAATCTTCTCCAGATCGACCAGCATAATGAAATCGTCGCCACTCCGGGCGACACCAAGAAAATACTCGGCCTCCGGCCCTTTGAGAAATTCCGGTGCCGGAGCAACTTCATCACGACTGTAGCGTCTCACCTCACTGACCTCATCGACCAGCAGACCGATCATCCTGCCAGCCAGGGAGCAGATCATGATCCTGGATTTACGGTCAGACTCCGTCAACGGCAGGTCAAATCGTTTACGCATGTCCGCCACCGGAATCACTGCTCCACGCAGGTTGATCACCCCCTCAACAAAAGCAGGGGATTTGGGGATCGGCGTAAGTTTCTGCGGCCTGATAATCTCCTTGATCTGCATGATGTCGAGGGCATACATCTCTCTTCCAACCCGGAAACAGGCCAGCTGAATCTCTGTACGCCCGGCAGAGCCGGAGTCCTTGTGGTGAGATGGCGCCAGAGCGCGGTTCGTCATGTCCATCAGGAAATAAAGCGTTGGATCGTTTCGATCACCATCGCCGACTTGAATGGTTTGGTGATATACCAGTCGGCGCCGACCTGCTCGCCACGGGCCATATCCTCACGGCTCTTCTTGGCCGTCAACATAATCACCGGAATATGGCGAGTCGCCTCATCCTCCTTGATCCGTCGGCAGACCTCAAAACCGTCGATCTCCGGCAACATGATATCGAGCAGCACCAGATCCGGTTTGATTGTCTGCATGGCATCCAAAGCCGCCTGACCATCAGCCACCCCGCTGACATCGTAACCCTTGGAGGTCAGGAGAATGCTTTCCAACTTGAGCAAGCTCTCCTCGTCCTCGACAATCAATATTTTTTTCTTGGTCACCAGTCTCTCCTTTCGGTCACTTCATTATTCAGCAACTGACATCCACATTCATCACCTTCGACAGGTTCAGAATGATCATTATACTCCCTTGAAAGCGCCCGACCCCTGCAATCATCTCACGGTCTAACCCGGAGAGGGAGCCGGGCGGGGGCTCCAGTTGCCGCGGGGGCAGATGAATCACCTGATTGATACTGTCCACCAACAGACCGACCACCGAATCATCGACCTGACAGACCACAATCCTCGAAGCCGCACTGAGCCTCGCCTTGCCCAGTTGCAATCTCTGACTGAGATCGAACACCGGCACAACCAGTCCGCGCAGTGAGATGACCCCGAGTACGAAATCAGGAACCCTCGGGATCTCGGTCAGTTCTCTGACCTTTATTATCTCGCTAATCTGCCTGATGTCCATTGCATATTCCTCGCGATCGAGATGAAAAGCCAGATACTGACGGACATCCTCATCCGCCTGATCATCTCGGTTCGTCAGAGTCTGCTGATAGGTTTCTTCCGTCGCCAGTTCAAAGCCCTGGTGCGAGGCAAAGAGTTTGTCCAGACCCGACATCTGGGATTCGCTTCTGCGATCCTCGCAACCACTCTCATCGTACAGAGGCTGACGATCGGCCTCCTCTTCGACCACCGGGGTGGACGAGACCAGCTTTCGTTCCTGGTCTACCGGGAGGGAGCCCGCCGGATCGGACTTGCCAGCAGCAGCCTTTTTACGAATCTCGGCAATATCCATGCTTCGCAACCATCTCCTCAGGCTGGGGACAAACCTTCCAACTCAAGCATTACCGCATCCATGACCTGACCATCGACCTGATGAAGCCCGCGACCGAACGATTCCAGCAGAGACAGAGAGGCGGCGTGATTGATCTTGCGCGGTATGCCGCCCGAGTACTGGAAGATACGCTCCACGGCGCTGGTCCGAAACACTCCCCGGCGCCCGCCGGCGGTCTCCATCCGAAAATCGAGATATTCCCCTGTCTCATCCAGGTCGAGCGGTTTCAGGTCGTACTGCATGCCGATCCGCTGTCGCAAAGGTTCATAGGCCCGATGCTTGAGACGACGACGCAGCTCGGGCTGGCCGACCAGCACCAGGCTCAGAAGATTGCAGTCATCCAGCTGGTAATTAGTGAGCAGGCGGATTTCGTCGAAGGTCTCCTTGTGTGGCACCAGTTGAGCCTCGTCAATAACCACCACCGGACAGACGCCCTCTTCGTAAAGTTGGAAAAGCCTCGCTCCAAGCTGTTCGAGCAGATCGGTTTTAAAACGAGCCGGCTCGACCACATCGAGGCGCAAAGCCAGAACCCTGAGAAATTCCAGAGGGGTCAACCGCGGATTGATCAGACAGATCACCCGAAACCCGTGGCCAAGGTTGTCCATGAGCGCCCTTGACAAGGTGGTTTTGCCACAACCAATCCCACCGGTCAGCAGAACAAGATCCCGCTCCTCAACGGCGTACTGCAAGCGCGCCAGAGCCTCACGGTGCCCCCGGCTCAGGAACAGAAAACGTGGGTCTGGCGTTTTACTGAACGGTCGCTGCTCAAGTTCAAAGAACGCTTCATACATTGAGAGTCGACTCGCCGCGCAGCGCTTCGCCGATCAATCCAGCCACATCGAGAACCAGAATGGTCTGCTGATTGCCGAGTTCAGCAGCACCGGCAATCCCTTTGACAAAGGAGAGGGTCTTGCCCAACGACTTGATCACCACATCCTGCTGGCCAAGCAGATCATCGACCACGAATCCCAGCCGTTTGTCGGCCAAGCCGACAATGGCGATGAAGATGCGCTCGTCGTCTGGTTGCTGACCAGTCTCATCCTGCTGTTGCAAACCAAAGACCCGGTTGAGACGCAGCAGAGGGATTGTCGTCTCCCTGAGTTCGATCACTTCGCGCCGCTCGATGGTTTTGATTGTCGCTGCATCAATCATCAGGGTTTCCAGAACCGAATTGATGGGAACCGCATAGGTTCTGCCGCTGACACGAACAATCAGGGCCTTGATTATCGCCAGGGTGATCGGCAGGGTGATGGTCATACTGGTCCCCAGGCCGACCTCACTACTGACCTCGATCATTCCGGACAGCTCGGCGATATTGTTCCTGACGACATCCATGCCGACCCCGCGACCGGAGAGATCGCTGACTTCATCCCGGGTCGAGAAACCGGCCAGAAACAGCAGGTCGTGAATCTCTTCCGTGGTCAGTTCCTGGTCGGCACGGACCAGCCCCCGTTCGACCGCCTTGCGCCTGACCTTGACTGGATCAATGCCCCGCCCGTCGTCGTGGACCTCGATCACGACATGATTCCCCTTTTGCGAAGCCCAAAGCTGAATTGTCCCTTTCTCCGACTTGCCGGACGCTAACCGCTCGGCCGGAGTCTCCAGTCCATGATCGATGGAGTTACGGATAATGTGCATCAGCGGATCGGAGACATCTTCAATGATCAACTTGTCCAGTTCGGTGTCCGCACCGCGGATATCGAGGCTGATTTTCTTCCCCTGTTCGTTGGAAACCCGCCTGACAATGCGGGTCATCTTCTCAAACAGTTGACCAACCGGCACCATCCGCACATCCATGACACCTTTTTGCAATTCATGGAGCCGGCGCTCGAAAATTCTGGTCGCCTTACCCAACTCGGCGGCTAGTTCCTGGTTGCCATCTGCCTTGAGCTGATCGACAATATTGGCGATCGAACTCTTGGAGAGCACCAGTTCGCCCACGATGTTCATCAACAGGTCGAGCTTGTCGATATCGACGCGCACCGTGCGGCTGATCGAACGCAGCGAGCTGCCGTCGTCGGTCGAGGCCATCTCACCGCCAGCGGCTTTGACCGAAAGTTCCGCTGCGGGCTGGAGAATCGATTCCTCGATCTCCGAAAAATCGGCTGTGGCAGGTTCCGCCGACGACTCGCCGAAGGTCTTCAGTTGCAGGTCATCCCGGCCAAGCAGGGCAAGAATCGCAGTCTGCTCGATCTCGGAGCCGAACAGGACCTGAAAAGCGATACGGTCGCTGATATCGCCAATCGACGGCAGAGTACTGATCACTTCACCCCTCTGCTTGAGGTGGTCGGTCAGTTCAGCAAGCCCCTGATCAAAATCGGACAGGTCAAAATCGACCTTGACCAGGTGAATCCGCCGTCCCTTGCGGAGGTTTTCG
>PKTY01000240.1 GCA_002869725.1 Desulfuromonas sp.
GCGGCGACCAGCCACTTGAGCACATCGAGACCGATCAGTACACCGGGCGCCGGCATGGTCTGCATCACGCTGACCGCCAGAAAACTTTTGACACCGCTCGGGTCTTTGAGGACCAGCGGCAAGTAGCCCAGTTTGGCATTAAGCTTGACCAAGGCCAGACTCAGATGAGCTGAGGCAATCATCGGCAAAACCGGCAGTGCCAGCCTGCCGATCAGCCCCAACCAGCCGTGGGGACCTAAAAGTGCCGGGGATGATGCAGGCTCAGAGGTCTTAAGAGTGGAGCGCTCCGTTGCCGAGGAGACGTTGATCTGCCCCAGCAGGTAAACGATCAGCCCCGGCAGCATCAACAGTATAGGGAAAAGCAGGCAGAGCCAGACCACCGCCAGCAAGTAGAAACCGGTCTCCTGCCAACCGACGACCAGGGCGAGCCGCTCGGGAAGCCAGAAGACCGCTTCCCTCAGGTCGACATAGACTTTGGCAAAATTGGCACTGAGCAGACCGAGTAAGGCCAGGAAGAACAGGGATTCGCTCGGGCGCAAACGACCACTGCGCAGATCCATCGGCCAGCCTCGAAAGCCGATGCGGATGTTGTCGTTGCAGCAGCTGTGCATGCAGTTAAGGCAGAGGGTGCAGGCATCGCTCTGCTCGAGTTCAGCCGGCACCAACGCCACCGGGCAGCCTTCGGCCGGAGAGCGCCACTGTAGCCGGGCATGACCGAGGCTGGCCTGCAGCCAACGGTCATCGGTACTGATGCAGGGTTTGGTCTGGCAGCCGTCACAGACAGCGACCTGCTTGACCCGCAACTGCCATGGAGCCAGCCGGGAATAAAGACTCATGACCGCACCTGCCGGGCAGAGCAGCAGGCAGAACGCCCGACGCTTCCAGACCAAGCCAGCCAGTAAAGCCAGAGCCAGCATCCAGGCGAGCAAAAAGGCGGAATAATCGGGGAAACGGTGAACCGCCAGAAAATAGACCAGCAGTTGCAGTACCACCAGAGAGAGTGTGACCGGCAGCTGGTTGTCGAGCCAGGAAGGGAGGTCGCGGCGCAGCCCGAAGCGGCTGAGCAGACCGTTGAGCCAACCGACCGGGCAGACCGTACACCAGCTGCGCCCCAACAGCAGGATCAACGGCACCATCCCCATCAGCCACACCACCCACAGGGAAAAGGTGGTAAAACTGGTGTACATCAGAGGATCGCGCACCTCGACCCCAGGGACGGCATGCTGGTGCCAGCCGAAGGCGATCATCGCCAGAAGCAGAATAAGCAGGCCAAGCCGCAGAAGCCGCCACGTCCAAAACGAGCGCAACAGCCGACCGACAACTGGAATTTCAAGCAGATCTTTCACTCTTGGTTCTTTTTCCTACGTCGTCTCGGAACCGGGAACAGTCCCCTGCCTGTCAATGGTAGACATTGTAGGGGCGGACCATCTCCCCCTTGCTGTTGCGGTAGCTGACGGCCTGCCCGGTGATCATCTCCAGGGAACGGGCCGACCACTCACGAACCACGTGTACCTCATCCACCAACGTCTCCTGAAGTTTAGCAGCCGCTTCCACCCCGCCCAGGGGACCAAGGGCCATGGCGGCGTTCATGCGTACCTGCCAGTCGCTATCAGCCAGCCCGGTGATCAGCGCCTGTTCGGCCCGGCGGTCGCGCAGCTTGCCGAGTGCTAAAAACACCTCATCGCGCTGGGGAGAGTCGACCCTCGCCAGCAGAATCGACAAGGCCCGAGGGTCGGCGATGTCCCCCAGGGCGCGTATCGCTCCCGCCGCACCCTCTCCTGGAGAGGAGGTTTTCAGGTAAGCGATCAGTGGGGCAACGCTCGGCCGGTTGATCTTGATCAGGGCCCGGGTCGCATAGCGGCGAACTTCACGATTCGAGTCGCCGAGGGCCTTGATCAGAATCGGTATCCCGGCGGGGTCACCGATCTCTCCCAGAGCCCAGGCCGCCACGTAACGCCGCTGCAGCGACTGGTCGCCAAGAACTTCGCCCAAAGGCTCGATCGCCGAGTTTGCCTTAGCAGTCCCCAGGGCGGCAATCACATATTCTCGCTGCTGTCGATCTGAACTGCGCAGTCGCTCCTTCAGGGCCGGAACGGCATCGCTGCCGAGTTCGACCAAAATCGCATAAACCCGATCGGCCACGCGGGGGTCGGAACTCGCCAGCAGATCAACCAGTTGAACAATGGCCTGCTGCTCCCCTCCCCTGGCCCGAATCTCAACCTGGTCGAGATCGAGGACCGGATCGCCGCTGCAGGCGACCAGCAGAAAGAGCAAGACCAGAGCTGACGCCACGATATTCATGCTCACCAGACCTTGGTCACTGTAATGTCAATCGCCTTGAGTAGCTCGCCCTCGAGAACCACCACCGCCGAGGGCTCGATGGTCCCCTTGTCGTAACGACCATAGAGGTCTCCCAGTTTGGGCGGGCCGCCAAACTTGTCACGAGCCGCCAGGTAATAGGTCCCTCCGGCCGGCAACGGGATCTGGTAGAGACCATCCGGACCGGTCTTTTCTGAAACGAACTTGGGCCGTTCCGACATCTGGACATGGTCATAGACATGGACCCGGGCGCCAGCCACCGGTTGCCCGTCACTGTCAACAATCCGGCCGGCAATGCCGGTCGATGATTCCTCAAGGTCGCCGGTAAAGTTGCGCTGATCGCCCACTTTCACCGGGGCGCTGACATCGAGACTGGCCATCCCGCCGCTTACTTTCACCTGGATAAACTCACTGCGATTATCACCGGCGAGCACCGGTCCCGACGCTTCGCCACCTTTGCGTTTCCGGGCGACGACAACATAATCGCCATCAGGCAGTTCCAGCTGGTAACGACCATTTGCACCCGTCGCCTGGGAGACAGCAAAAGCCGGCCCGTAGAGGTCCATCCCCGGCTTGTAAACATAGAGGTAGATCCCCTCGACCGGGGCGACTACCTGCCCCTGCAAGCCACCTTGTCCTGTAGAAACCGAAGCGGTCTCTATCGGCGCCTTGTCGCAGGCGAAAAGAGCAAATACCATCAGGATAGTGGTTAGCAAAGGTAAAATCTTATTGTTCATCGCTCTCTACTCCCTGAGAAATGAGATGAGATTCTATCGCCAAACAGGCTGTTATCAGAAGGGTCTTTCGGCACAGGCTGCCCAGAGCCAGGTTTCAGCAGCACCAGCCGCTCCATGGTCTGGGATGCATAATGCTCGTAGAGGGTGTGGTCCATCAGAGCCAGCCCGAAAGCGACCCCGACTTCATCGCCGGGGACAAAAACCACGTCCCGCGCATCCCCGGTCCGCAAAGACCTCCTCAGCACCACCACCCAACGGCCGTCCCGGTAATCGGTAACAGCGACCACATCGGCGCGTCCGGCTTTGGGTCGCTCGACCAGGAAGCCCGGTGCGATTGTTCCCGGCGGGCGGAAACCTTCGGCAGCCGGCTGGCGGTCGGCATCGTAGATCGGCAGGTCCTGTTCACTGAAAGGACGTGCCGTACCATCACCGCTTAGCATGGCCCGCGAGTTCTCGCGGAACAGTTCCCCCGCGGTGTCGCCATGCATGCCGCTCTGGTCAAGAAACCGGTCATCGGCAAAACCTAAGCCGGCAGTGCGGGCCGCCTTCCAGTTCCACAGGTCGAGCCAGGCCGATTCATCAGCTAAGCGCATCTTGTTGGTCGCATGAAAACTGGCCCGATTAACCCCGAAGTCGCTGATATGACAGGCATAGGCACAGGAGAATTGAGGGAAAGTGCCCCGTGCATCCCAGAGCAGTCCAAAACCATCTTCCATGGCGCCGCTGTTGACCCAACGCTCACCGTCAAAGACCCAGTCCTGCATCGACTGGTCACGAGTCGCATCCTCCCAGGAAAGGCGCAGGAACAGATCTCTATCGGTATAGTAGGCCCGGAGGTCGACGTCGACCGGTTCTGGCAACCGCGAGCCATGATGGCAGGAGGCCGTGGAGGTATGCACAGTATCCTCGTCGATTTCCGAGAAACTGCGCAGTTTGTGGGGTCTCCCTCCCCGCACGCTGACCAGATGCGGCAGGGCCCGTTGCCAGTCTGCATCCGTCGGCACCCTGTCCAGCCAGAGAGCATAGAGACGGTCAGTAGGGATCTCCTTGCAGCCCGACAGCAACAATAGAGAACCGCATAACACCAACAAAAAAAACGAAAAGAAACGCAGCATGTCCTTATGCTTCGGCAAAAGGTCGCAATCAGAAACGACACTTCAACTCAGCAAAGAACATACCAGCCTTCTGAAATCAGCCTCAGCAAAGGGACCCCTCCCTTCAATCCTCTCCTAAGGGGCGGGAGAACCTGCATGCAAGAATGCCGCAAGTGACAAATGCAGAAGGTTGTTGGCTGGGTGCAGTATGGCAAGGGTGGCGAAAGACAGGTTTTCGTCGCAGCAGTCAATCGAGCATACCGTATTTTTCCATCTTGTAACGCAGGGTGGTACGCTTGATGCCGAGGGCATCGGCAGCCCGAGTCTGGGAACCTTGTTCGCGTTGCAGGGTCTGAACAATCAGCTGGCGTTCGAGGTCTTCGAGGATTTCGGTCAGGTTCCCCCCCTTTTCCGGCAGGTGGACACAGATCTGTTCATCACCCTGCAGTCCCTGGGGAAGATCGCGGGGGGTCAGCACGCTCCCTTTGGCCAGCACCACAGCCCGCTCGATGGCGTTCTGCAGCTCGCGAACGTTTCCGGGCCAGTCGTGGGCCAACAGACAGCTCAGGGTACGCGGTGCCAGATCGTCAATCTTTTTGCCGGTCTCCGCCACATACTTGCCGAGGAAATGCCTGCTTAACGACTCAACATCCTCGCGCCGCTCACGCAACGGCGGTATGTGGATATTGACCACGTTGAGGCGATAATAGAGGTCTTCGCGAAAACGCCCGAGCCTGACCTGCTCTTCGAGGTTTTTGTTGGTGGCAGCAACCAGCCGCACATCGACCTGAATGGTTCGATTGCCACCGACTCGCTCAAACTCGTGTTCCTGGATCACCCGCAGCAGCTTGACCTGGGCCGCCATGCTCATCTCTGCGACCTCGTCGATAAACAGTGTCCCCTGGTCTGCCATCTCGAAGCGACCCTTGCGTTGGGTGAGCGCGCCGCTGAACGCCCCCTTCTCATGACCAAACAGCTCACTTTCCAAAACCCCCTCGGAAAGTGCGGCGCAGTTAAGAACAACAAAAGGCTTCTCTTTGCGCAGGGAACTGTAATGGATCGAGCGGGCCAGCAACTCTTTGCCGGTCCCCGATTCACCGGTAATCAGCACGTTGGCGTTGCTGACCNTGCCGCTCTCACCCGAGACCAAGACACTGGCGTTGCTGACCGCCACCGAGAAAGCCATATCGTAGACCTGCTGCATGAGCGGTGATCCGCCAACAATTCCGGAAAAAGAATAGC
Organism: Desulfuromonas sp.; assembly: GCA_002869725.1. Lineage (GTDB taxonomy): Bacteria > Desulfobacterota > Desulfuromonadia > Desulfuromonadales > BM103 > BM103. Next base: position 5,393 of record PKTY01000240.1, read on the forward strand.
GTTGCTCAAGCTCCGCATGCAGGTAGCGGTTTTCAGCGAGCAGCCGTTCCCGTTCGAGAACCTTCTCCACAGTCAACCTGACTTCGTCGGTCTCGAACGGTTTGGCGATATAGTCGTAAGCCCCAGCCCGCAAGGCCTCAACCGCACTTTCCACGGTTCCGTAGGCGGTCATGACGATGATCGGCAAAGACGGCTCGTACTCTTTAAGTTCGCGCAGCAGCTGCAGGCCGTCCATTTCCGGCATCTTGATATCGGTCACCACCAGATCGAAGCGGTCGGCGGCCACCTGACGCAAGGCCTCGACACCGTTGCCGGCGGTCACCGTTTCATAGCCGGCGCGGGTCAACACCTTACCGAGCAGTCGGCGCATCCCCTCTTCATCATCGACAATCAGCAGCCGCTCACCAGCCATGTTCAGACCACCCCGCCGCTATGGTAAACCCGGTTCTTGCCGTCGCGCTTGGCTCGATACATCAAATCATCGACCGTCTTGAGCAGAGCTCCCATATCCTGACCATCATCAGGAAGGCTCGCCACCCCGATACTGACCGTCACACCATGGGTCTTAGTAATCTTGGTCAGAAAAAGGGGGGATTCCGTCTCTACGAAAATACGAATACGCTCCCCAACCAGCAATGCATCGGCATGGTTGGTTTCCGGCAGCAAGGCAATAAACTCTTCTCCCCCATAACGATAAATCAGATCGCAATCACGCAACAGTTCACGCAACAGGTTGGCCGTCTCGCGCAGCACAATGTCACCATTGGGGTGCCCGTAGCTGTCGTTGAATTTCTTGAAGTCATCGATGTCAAACATGATGATCGACAATGGCTTATTGTAACGAACCGACCGGGAGATCTCTTCCGGAAACATTTTTTTGAACTGTCGGTGATTGTACAATCCAGTCAAACCGTCAGTACAGGCCATGTA
>PKTY01000375.1 GCA_002869725.1 Desulfuromonas sp.
CGGCAGTCCGTAGCGCCGCCCCCTTTCCGAGGTTGCGTGGGCGACAAATAAGTTCGACCGGCAGGTCGGCTATCGCCTCAGAGGCATTGTCACTGCTGCCATCATCGACGACCAGCACCCGGTCGTGCTGTTGAAGAACGCCCTCCACCACAGTGCGCAGAGTCGCCGCATGGTTGTAAACCGGCACGGCCACAAAGAGTGTGGAACGTTCAACTCCCATAACGCTTGTTGCTCACAGCGAAGCGCAGGAACTGACCGGCACTTCCAATGAAGCGGTACCAGCTGTCCGGCGATTTCCAGAGCATGCTGAGATAACCGAACAGTACGCGGTTTCGCTTGAAGTGGTTCTTGTAGAATTCGATAAAGAGCTTCTCAAGCTGCTCCTTCTCCATGCCATGCGGGACGAACTGGAAGTGCATGCAGTCCATCTTGGGCCAGTCTTCATCAAAGATGCCGAGCTCGTGAATGGTCTCGTAGATCGGCGAGCCGGGAAACGGAGTGAACTTGGCGAGGTTGAAGTCGTCGATGGGCAGCGAATAGACGTAATCCATGCTGCGCCGGATTGAGTCTTGAGATTCACCTGGCAACCCCATCATCAACAGACCCTTGGTGCGGATGCCACACGCCTTGATGGTGCGGATGGTCTCGGCGAGCAGATCGAGGTTGGCATTCTGACGATGCTGGGAGAGCAGTTGCTCATCGCCGCTCTCGATACCAAGACTGACCATCCAGCAGCCGGCAGCCTTCATCATCTGCAGCAGTTCTTTGTCGACGTGCTCGGCCCTCACAGCGCAATTGTAAGTCATGCCGAGGGGCTGGTCGATCATCAGGCGACAGAACTGCTCGACCCGGCTTCTCTGGAAGGTGAACTGGTCATCGTAAAAGTTGATATGGCGGATACCAAAACGCTCTTTGAGGTACTTGAGGTGTTCATAAAGATATTCGGCCGAGTTGAAGCGGAAGCTGCGCCGGAAGACACTGCGATCACAGTAGCTGCAGCTATAGGGACAGCCGCGACTCGAAATGCAGCTGCTGTTCGGAGCCTTCGGATAGTTGAAAATCGGCAGTTTGTAGGCGTCAGGGTAACCGGTCAACTTCTCGTAGGCCGGAAACGGCAGCTCGTCGAGAATCAGGGCATCACCACGATAGCCGTTATTGACAATAGTCCCGTCGTCATCACGCCAGACCACTCCGCCGACCTCTCGAGGCTGCTCGCCGGCAAGCCCCGCCAGCTCGACCATCGTCTGCTCACCTTCACCGATCACGGCATAATCGATGACCGGCGAGAATTCGAGGACCTTCTCCTGCAGCGCCGAGACATGAGGACCTCCGAAAGCGACCCTGGCCTCAGGCAACTCCTTTTTAACCCGTTCGGCGAGGCGGACGCTGTCGTGGAAACTGGCCGTGGTGCAGCTGAAGCCGACCAGCCCTGAGCGTTGTGCACGGAGCAGCTCGTGCAGGCGACTGTCGGCATCGGGATGGGCGTAACAGTCGAGGATGTGGCTTTTGAATCCGGCCGCATCGAGACAGGCGGCAATACTTGCCAACCCAAGGGGCGGCATGATGTTCGCCTTGCGCGAAATGTCGGCAGCGGCAGCATCGGCCAGGTAGCCAAGGGGATGAACCAGCAGCACATGATTGTCGTTCAGATTCGTCATATACTCAAAAAGAAGTTACACTCGTTCTTTCGGAAAACGGATCAAGCGATCCCACATCAGTCCACGGAATCCGAATTTCTTCATCACATCCAACCGTTCCTTTCCCTCAGAAGGGGGGAAAATTCGGTTCTTCTTCCCTTTGAAGTGCGACTCGATGGTCGTCTCCATCTTCCCCCGGTCGATCCGCGGTGAAAAATAATAGACCGGTTTGAGCAGTGACGTCTCGGAGGTGATGATACCGTCATCGATTGCCCGTTGGTGCAGCGGCGAATCGGGGTGAATGCGAATACCGGAGAAAGCGAAGACCGCCGAAGCGCCGAGCCTGTCCATATTGTCGAGCCCTTCGGCGAGGGTCTCATCGTCTTCCTCCGGGCCGCCGAATATCACGAAGTGGGCGGCCGCAAGCCGTTCAGCCAGACAAGCTTCGTTGACCGCAATGACCTCGGCAAAGGTCAGCTTCTTATCGAGCCCGGCCAGGGTCCGGTCGCAGCCGGCATCGGGACCGAGTTCGAGAGCATAGAGGCCAGCCCGTTTCATCAGCTGCAGTTCCTCGCGACCGAAACCCTGCGGTCGGAAATAGGCCGACCATTCGATTCCGACATCCTGGCGGATGATCTCTTCACAGAGATCAAGGTACTTCCCCTGCGGATCATTGAAAACTGAATCGGTGAAGAAAACCCGCTCGACCCCATGCTCCTGTTTCAGTCTCTTCAGCTCCCCAATGACCAGTTGCGGATCGCGACGGCGGAAACGGTTCCCTTCGAGGTGGGGATAGGAACAGTAGCTGCAGCGATAGGGGCACCCCCGCTTGGTCTGGAGGTTGAGCATACCGCTCTGTTCGAGATAGAAGGGTGCAAGGTCGGGGTCGAACAGCGGTGAGCTGAAATGATTACCGTCGAGCGGTGCACAGCGTTCGATCATGCGTGGGACTTCCCGTCCTGAGCTCAGATCGGCCACCAACTGCGGCAGGGCGACCTCCCCTTCACCGATGATGGCATGATCAACTTCGAGGTAGGTGGCGATCTCTTCCGGCATGATGGTCAAGGCCGGGCCACCGACGACGATCGGCACCGGACAGATTTCCCTGATTGTAGCCACCAGGGTTTTGACCCGGGCCAGATACCAGGCATCCTCTCCGCAGAAAGAATCGACATTATCAATATTGCGCAGCGAAATCGAGACCAGGTCGGGCGCGAAACCTTCGATCCGTTGACGGAGCTTGTCAATCTCATCTCCGTCGACCAGACAGTCGTACTGCGCGACCGTGTGGCCAGCAGCCTTGACCGCACCCGAGACGACTGCCATGCCGAGGGGGTAGACCGGGTAAGGGTCGATGGTAACGTTACTGGAAATGAAGAAGACGCGGCTCACGCCGATTCCTTTTTGAACTGGCGGCGCTTGCGCGGTTCGTAACGGCGATAGGTACCATCCTCGATTTCACGACGGATCACCTGTTCGAATAGCTTGCCCATCTTCAAGGCGTGGCCGCTGTCGGCATTGAAGGTGTCCCAGGCGTAATGGTACATCTCCTGGAGCTTTTCCGGGGTCATTTTTTTCGGCTGGAAGACAACCTTGTCGGCGGTGTAGTTGAGCCAGTCGTTGGAAAAAATCCGTCCCTCTTGCTCGAGTTGTCGCCGGATCGGAGAATGGGGAAACGGCGTCATAATCGTGAACTCGGCGACATCGAGTTCGACCTCGATCAGAAAATCGACCAGGCGCTTGATATCGTCTTCGCTCTGGTCGTCTGTGCCGAGGATAATGGTCCCCTCGATACCGATGCCGAAATCCTTGAGCCTCTTGATCCGATTGCGGATGGTGTCGGAGGTGTCGAACACCGCCTGGTAGACATACCAGGCACCGGCGTCGGCCGCCAGTTTCAGCACCTCATCGTCATCGAGGATCGGGTGAGAGACCCACTTTTTCTTCAAAGGAGCCATGGCTTTGAAGAGGTCGATCAGCCACTGCTTGTCCTGGGCGAGAGAGTTGTCGACGATAAACATCCGGTTGTTCTGAATCGCATCCATCTCCTCAACCACCTTGTCGACCGGTCGCGGACGGAACGCTTTCCCTCCGAGGAAGCCGGTACAACAGGGGAAACAGTCGAATTTACAGCCGCGCGAGGCATGCACCAGGTCGAGCATCTGTACGCCGCGGTAGTTGTAGAGTTCGCGCTTGAGAATGTCACGACGGGCGGTGCCGACCAGATTGATGTCTGGATGGTTGTGCATGTAGTCGTAGACCGGCTTGAGTTCATCACGCTGAAAGTCATCAATCACTTTCTGCAAACGACCCTCGACCTCGCCGAGAAAGACAGCATCGGCATGCTGCTGAACCTCTTCGGCGTGGAGCATGGTGGCAATGCCGCCGAAGATCACTTTCTTGCCACGTTCGCGAAATTCCCGGGCGATTTCAAAAGCCCGGGGAAGCTGAGAGGTCAGCATGGTCGAAATGGTGACAAGGTCACAGCTCGCATCGAAATCGATGGTCTGTAGATTCTCGTCGGTAAAGTTGATCTTGACCTCCTCCGGCATGGCGGCGGCAAAAACCACCGGTCCGTGGGGCGGCAAGTGGAATTCGGTCTGGCGATCAAGTTTCGGCCAGCGCGGGTAAATCAGCTCCATGTTCATTGCTGCAACTCCTTGTATGACTCCAAGCGTTCCTGCGACATCAGTGGTCGATAGCGAGACAGTCGGAGACCAGGCTCTTCAGGTTGAGGACCGCACTGTCGTTGAATGTCAATCCACCATCATGCATTTCCAGTTTTCCATAGGGCACAAGGCCTGGTCTGGCTCTCTTCTCGAGGAGAAGAAAGAGACTGCCGGGGATATCGTCGACTTTGGCAAGGTCCGGTGGCGGGGCCAAGTCGACAATTCCGGCCAGCATGCCCTCCTGGTCGCTCCAGCACAGTTCCTGGAGGGCGAACCGCACTGCCGTCATTTTCCCTGGATCGTCCTGGTTGATGATCACGCTGTTGCCGGTTAACCCGAACCGCAGAGTCACCTCTCCAAGAAAGCAGTTCGGCAAGGTATAGGCGAAGAGGTTCGGACTCGCCAGTTTCCCCTGATCCGGCAGCATGGTCTCCAGGTAATCGAGATCGGTGTTCAGACAGCCGTAGCGGCTGGCGGCAATGATGCCAAGCGATCGTTTCTCCTGCCACAGCTCAGCCTGAGCATCACGCAGACAAAAAGTTGCAGCAGCAAGACCGATTCGCGAAAAGTCGTCAAGTCGCCCGAAACGCCGGTCGACTCCATCAAACAGCTGCTTGCGGGTCGGAATCTCAAGGTCGCCGTCTATCAGGGGCTGTCTCCGCTCGATTCGACCACTGCCGAGTCCGGCCGCAGTGGCCCAGCCTATGCCGTTGATGAGAGCCTTCATGATTCAGCACCCTGAAGGATGAGTGCAGCGTTGATGCCACCGAAACCGGAATTGGTGCTGAGCAGGTAGTCGCCGTCTATCGGCTGGGCGTTCTGATGAACCTTCCCCTGACCCGCTGGCTCCGGCTCGACCCTTCGATGTCGGGCGCCAAGGGCTGAATCTCGGTGAAGCCGGCGCCGTGCTTTTATTGACCAGTGAGCAACGGCTGGTCGATAAAC